>JAITQR010000357.1 GCA_031288815.1 Treponema sp. | reverse complement strand
CCTTCCTTCGTGCGCCTTTTCGCCCGGTCTTCGGCCTTGGCGGTAAAATTTCAAAGCAGGTCCTTTAGGCCAATCAAGCCGCTAGGATGGGTAGTTCAGGTTCTCCGGTTTGGGATTTCGGACAGCGGTGGCCCAGCGGCGGCACTCCCACTTGGCCATATCCAGGTTCTGTTCCGACCAGTTGCCGCATTCCGCCGGGGCGGCGCCAGGGATAGGGCCGCTGAATGATTCTATCCAGTCAAGCATTTCCCGAAGTACCGGGAGGATGTCCCCGCTTTTCAGATCCCCCTCAAAGATCACGTAAAACCCGGTACGGCAGCCCATGGGGCCGAAGTACACGGTCCGGGGCGCCCATTCCCCATGGGAACGGAGAAAAGTCGCCCCCAGGTGCTCGATGGTGTGCAGGGCGGGGTTGTCTATCACCGGTTCCTTGTTAGGCTCCTTGAAACGGAGATCGAAGGTAGTAAGAATGGCGGAGCCAAACCTGTCTTTGCGGGAAACGTACACCCCCGGCTTTAAGCGCAGGTGATCAATCTGAAAACTCGCGATTTTTTCCATACCCTACTCCTGTACTCTGCTTTCCGAACAACCAGTCCTTAAAATATAAGCGGAACAACGGGCACAAGACAAGCCGCGGTTTCCTTGACAAAGTTGTCATAGTTGGCTTATAGTAAAATGATTTTTTAACATTTGGAATTTAAGGCCGCTCAGGGATCGGTTCCGCCCGGGGGCGGCGGTCTTGGGGTTTGAAAACCGGAAAGAAGGCGGTTTATGGCTAATCAACGGATAAGGCTTGGAATTATCGGCGCGGGGAGCGTTACCACGGATAAGGGGCGGCATATTGACTCGTTCCGTGAGTTAAACGATCCGGACGCCGAGATTGTCGCCCTGGCGGATGTCATTCCCGGCTTTGCCGAAAAAACCGCCCGGCGCTTTTCTATAGCGCATGGTTTTGACGACTACCGCCGGCTTTTGGAAATGAAAGAGATAAACGCGGTGGCGATTAATACCCCGACTCCTACCCATAAACAGATCGCCATAGACGCGCTGAAAGCCGGAAAGCATGTATACGTGGAAAAACCGATTACCCGAAACGCCGCTGAACTGGAAGAACTGGTAAATGTCGCCAAAGGGAGCGATAAGATTTTTATCGGCGGGTCGAACGGGCTTTTGCAGCGGCAAATGAAGACCTTCAAGGATATGATTGACGAGGGGCTTCTGGGGGAAGTCTATCTGTTTTCGGTTGAACGCGGATCGGGGCGCGGAGACAGTTATGGAATGGCGGTAAAGCCAAAACAGGGCGACGGCATCAGTACCCACAGCGGGTCGCATAACGTGGAATGGGCGCTCTACTTTCTGGGAGATCCCAGGGCGGTTTCGGTAAGCGCCAAGGGGTATTTTAAAAACAGGAACCTTTCCGTTCCGTGGCAGGAGAGGGACGAGGACGACGATTGCTGCGTAGCCACTGTTTTCTTTGATAACGGAGCTACTTTTTTGTACAAGGCCATGAGAGCCGCGCCTGTCCGCGATCATTACGAAATGAAAATCTATGGCGACAAGATGAGCGTTGAGTATGATGTGAACAAGTGTTATAAACAAAAGCGGGATGACTGTATTACCCTCTATCGTCACAGTGAAACTATCGGTATGGAGGTCAGCTCCCTCCTCTATAAATGCGAACGGGGACACGCGGCCATGTACCGGTATTTTTTCTCCTGTATCCGTGAAAACCGTTTGGAGGTAAACCGCTGCGAGCGGGGGCTTGAGACCATGCGTATCCTGGATGCCATGGTAAAATCAATCGATCTTGGGGGAAAGCAAGTCTTTCTGTAAGGGGCCCGATGATTTGGTTTAGCTGCCATTCTGAAAACTTTGGTTTTTTTGGGCGGGAAGACACGTTCGCGTTTATCAGCCGTTTAGGGTTCCGTTATATTGATGTGGCGGCCAGAAGTTTTATGCCCCAGTCAGAGATCGTGGCGGCGCCGGAACCGGGGGCGCGGATAATTCGAGACCTCGGTGAAACGTACGCGCTCAAACCCGACGAACTTTTTCTGGGACCCCTTGAAATTGACGGCGCGAACATAGATCCCTCCGCCGGGGACGCCGCCCATGATCCGGAAGCCTATCGCCGCTTTGAGGTCATCTGCCGGTATGCCAGGATGGCCGGATTCAGCAGCGTTATGGGAGCCGCCGGTACGGAAAACGCGGCGCTGGGCTACGAACATAGTTTTGAAAACGCCTCCGCCGTCCTGACAAAACTGGTAATGATAGCCGCGGATAACGGTGTTGCTTATCATGTGGAGCCGAGCCGGAATTCCCTGCTCAACACGCCTGAAAAAGCGCTGCGAATGATCGGCGCGGCGCCGGGGTTAAAATATACCTTGGATTTTTTGCATTACCAGATTAACGCCGTCCCGCTGCGGGACAGCATGCGGCTGATTCCCCACGCGGGACACATGCACGCGCGCCAGGCCGCCGCCGGGATAGGAAAGTGCGATTATGAGAGAGGGGAAATTGACTATGACCCCATCGTACAGCGCCTGTGCGCCATGGAATGGTCGGGAGGCATTGCCATGGAATTCTGGAACGGCCCGGAACAGGACGCGCAGGGGATTTGTCCGGTAGAGCAGAACATCCGGATGAAATATGAATTGAAGTGTCTGATCCGCAAGTACGGCGCGAAAACGCTGCCGTTAATAGAGACCTGAAGGGCGGAGATTTTGGGTGTTTTGAGAATACCCGGGGCTTTCCCAAAACCGGCCGGGTTTTGGGAAAAGCTCACCGGGCCGATAATAATTTTCATGGGAGGCGGCAATGGCTTTTTTACAATGTGAAATTCGCTCCGATTCAATCCGGATGAGTACATCCCTCTGCGTTATCCTTCCCCAGGACGGGGCTGAGGCCCCCCGCGGGATGACGCTGTACCTGCTTCATGGCAGGGGGCAAAGCGCCCAGGCATGGAGCCGTTATTCAAGAATCGAAAGCTACGCGGAAAGATACGGTATCGCGGTGATTATGCCGGAAGCGGGACGCAGTTTTTATACCGATATGCGTAACGGCGGCTCCTATTTTACCTACCTTACCCGGGAGCTGCCCGAAATTTGCGGAAGACTGTTTCATATTCCATCGGGGCCGGACAAGACATACATAGCGGGACTTTCCATGGGGGGCTACGGCGCGTTGAAATGCTGTTTCAACCGCCCCGATCTGTATGCCGGCTGCGCCGCCTTTTCGTCGGTCACGGATATACACTGGCGTTTGGAGAATACACGGAAGGACGATCCGGGCTACCGCGACCTTCAGGGGGTCTTTGGGGAAAAATTTGAGCCTGGCAGGGAGGACGATCTCTTTGCCATGGCCGCGGAGGCGGCAAAAAGTCCCAGGCGGCCCCGGCTCTTCTTAACCTGCGGCAACGAGGATGTACGGCTTGAACAGAACCTCAGGCTTTCCGAACTGCTTCGCCGGGAAGGCTACGATCATGCATTTCAGCGGTGGCCCGGCGGCCATGACTGGGATTTTTGGGAGACCTCAATCCAAAAGGCGCTGGAATTCTTTATGCCGCCCCGATAGAGGCGGACAGCGAACTGGCCGGAGGGTTTTCCCAAAAATCGGGGTTTTTGGGGAAGCTTACCAGTTCCGGATTATCCGGCGGACTATTTCCGAGGAGTGTTTTGCCGCGATGGGGAGGAACTCTACCGATGTCATGGGAGACTCCACGCCGGCGATATCCGAAAGGGACCGGATGATAACGCAGGGAACCTGAAAGAGGGAACAGGTATGGGCGATGGCGGCGCTTTCCATTTCTACCGCCCGCGCTTCCGGGAAAGTCTGACGGACTTTGGCTATCTTTTCCGGCTCGTGCATAAAGACATCGCCGGAAGCGATAAGGCCCCGGAGGTAGTTAAAATCCCCCGGCAGGACGCCTTCGGCCTTAAGCTCGTCCACGGCCTTTTCGGCCCTGTTTACCAGGGAATCGGGAACCGGAAAAACCGCGGGCTGTCCGGGGATCTGTCCGGGGCTGTATTTAAAAGCGGTAAGATCCACATCGTGGTAGAGCAGCCCGGTGGAGAGAATCGCGTCCCCGAATTTCAGGGAGGGATCGATGCCTCCGGCGGAACCGGTGTTGATCACCATCTGGGGATTGAAGCGGCTGATGAGGATGGCGCAGCCTACCGCGGCGTTTACCTTGCCGATACCGCATCGCAGCAATACTACTCTTTTTCCCTCCAGCCCGCCGGTGTGAAATTCAAAGCATCCGATATTGCTTGTTTCCGGGCTTTCCATTGCCGCCCCGAGGAGGCTCAGCTCTTCTTCCATGGCGCCGATTATGCCTAACACGCTACGCTCCCGGCTCTGCCGTGTTTTCCGTCTGGTCAACTATCCTGGGTTCCCAGATGGTACCGCGGTTACGGCCCCGATCTTTTGAAAGGTAGAGAGCCTCGTCCGCGCGGAGGATTATCCCTTCCGCGTTAAGGGTATTGTCTTTGTCGAAAGTGTAGATCCCAAGGCTGATGGTTACCTGCGGCAGGGGAGGTTCCCAGGGAACCTTCATGGCCGCCACGGCTTCCCGCAGCCGTTCCGACACAACCCAGGAAGCTTCCCGATCGGTCTTGGGAAGCAGCACGGTAAATTCTTCCCCGCCAAACCGGGAAGGTATGTCCTCGGTCCGGACATTCTGTTTGATCGTCAGGGCCAGGTTTTCCAGCACCCGATCCCCCGCGAGATGCCCGTAGGAATCGTTAAAGTTCTTGAATTTGTCCACGTCCATCACGATCACCGAAGAGGAATAGTGTTCCCGTTTGGTCCGGGCCACCTC
This sequence comes from Treponema sp., assembly GCA_031288815.1. Next base: position 7,274 of record JAITQR010000357.1, on the reverse strand, counting down.
CTCGCTCAGGCGGTTGATGAAGAAACCGTGGTTGAAAAGCCCGGTCTTTATGTCCCGCAGGGAATGTTCGTAGTGAAGGTAGTTTTTAATCGCCTGGGATACGAAGACCAAAAGCTGATCGATAAACAGCAGTTCTTTTTCACTGTAAGATCCCGCAAGCAGCTTGCGGCCCATCAGGATAATGCCGTAAAGCCCGAAGGGGCCCAGGATGGGAATGACGATTTCCGGTTTTAGTTTTTCAAAGGGTCTGACGGCCTCCTCATCTTTAAGCTCACAGGCAAACACCTCATAGCTGATGGGCTGGGAAAACTGCCGGAAAAAGGGCTCAAAGGGAGCGATGCTGTGTATTCTGAATCCAAGATCCACCAATTGGTAATTCTGGTAACTCTTAATGGTAATCTCGTCCCGGTTTTGAATGGGTTTCCAGAGAAAGGCAATGAAAGAAGGGAGAAAATAATCCGAGATTTGATGAACCGTGGCGTTCATAATGTCTTCAACGGAGGTCTGGTTGAATATATCCAGGGCGCCGGAGAGCAGATTTTTGTAGCTGCGAACTTCGTTGTTCAGAGTCTCAATATGGCTGAATACGCCGATTTGCTGCAGCAGGGAATAATGTTCCACCACTTTGGGATTTGAAAGAAAATTGTCGGAATTTTGAACGGGACTGTCTTGTTCGCTCATCAGACTATAGAATAATGGTCGCTGATATTTTTACGCCAATCGGCCCGGCTGTCCCTGTCTTCCAGCTCGAAGATCTTCTTGATTGTGAAATTTTTGGTATCCTGGGGATTGGAAAAATGCACCACCCCGAACCGGCCGCCGCCTATATAAATGATGGCATCGCCGGTTCCCAGGGCTTCCCCCTCCGCGATGCGGGCAATGGCGCAGTCGAAATGGATGGGAACCCCGGAAAGCTTGTCGGTAATGGCGGTGGATATATCCTTGATGGGCTTGCCGCAAAGGGGACAATTCGGAACAGGTATCGGTTCGGCGGATATTTGGGGAGGGGACCAGCGGGGGCGATCAAAAAAAGGTTCAGCTTTCCAGGCGGCCGAACCCCGGCCGCCGGCGCCGGTCTTTTGGGTTGACGCGGTCTCGCGGTTACGCGGGGAAGCCGCATTCTTTTTGCCGCCTTTGCCGCTCTGCCTCCCGTCTTCAAAAGATCCCCGTCCGCTTTCCCGGGAAAATCCGCGGTCTCCTTCCTGCCGGTTATCTCCGTCCCGGTGTTTCCAGGATCTTCTGCGGTTATTTCCGCCTCTTCCGCTCATGGTACAGTCCTTGTTGGCAAATATTAAGAAGCTCATTACTCAGAACCAGCGCAATCCGTTGAATCGCTTCGTTTCGATACTCTTTACTGTCGATTTTTTTACGAAGTTTTTCCAGTTCAAAGGAATCAAACCGGCTCCCTGCCCCGGCCCTTAAAGGAGTACATACGCTTTCCCGTCGCGCCAGATATTGCCCGGTCTTTGCCTGCCGCGATGCCGTTATCATACAGGCTCCGTAAAGGAAGATGCAAGATACTTAATCGCCCCGGTTCCCGGATCAACAAATATAACACCAAAACGGACAGCCATCTCATTATATTCTCGATGGGTCGAAAGAAAATACTTAGCTGTTTCTATGATGCGGCGCCGCTTTTTTAGGTCTATTCCGTATTGGAGATCCTCGATCCCGTAGAATGACCAGGATTTGACCTCAATAAAGACCATAACCGCCACGTCCAGGGCGATAAGATCCACTTCCCCCCAGGAGGAACGGAAATTCCTGGCTATTATCCTGAAACCGGCCTTTTCCAGTGCCCGGGCGGCCAGCTTTTCCCCCTCCCGGCCTTTTCCAGCTCTATGCACGCTCTTTCGGGTACTCTTTTTGGTTCAAGGCGCGGGTAATAAAGAGGGTCTTTTCTATCAGGAGATCCAGAATTTCCCCCTTTTTCTGTTTGCTTCCCTCTTTGCTTTGCAGGATAAGGATCTTGGGCCGCAGGGGGGCTTCGGATCTGACCTCCGTCACCTGGCCCACGGAGCCGTTGTTCAGGAGTACGATGGAACCGATGGGATGTATCCCTATAATGCGGACAAAGGCCTTGAGTATCGCCGGGTCAAAGCGGCTCTGGTTGTCGGAAAGCAGGTTCTTCATGGCTTCGTAACCGACCATGGAATTCCGGTACGGCTTTTTACTGACCATGGCCTCAAAGGCGTCCGCCACCGAGAGGAGGCGGGCGCCCAGGTCTATGTTGTCACCGGCGATTCCGCCGGGGTAGCCCTGGCCATCCCAGTGTTCGTGGTGCTGCAGGGCTATCCTGCCTATTTCTTCGGAGCAGCCTATTTCCCTGGTCAGAATCTGGTAGGTATAAACCGGATGGTTCTGCATCGCCTGGATCTCCGCCGCCGAAAGCCCCCCCTTTTTTTCCGTCAGTTCCTTGGGCAGCCGGAGCATTCCCACATCGTGAAGCAAGGCGGCGGCGGTTATCTGGATAATTTTTGGGGTAGGGAGTTTGAGTTCCTGAGCGATAAAAATCGAAAAAATGGCGGAATTAACCGAGCTTTTGGCCATCCCGAAGCCTCCGCTGTCGGCCCCCAGGATAAAGCCCTCAATGCTTTTCCGTTCGTTCCGAAACAGCTGGAACAGCCTGGCCACCAGATTGTCAACCGATTTGGTTTTTACCGCGTTACCCGCGGCTATGTCCGTGAAAAGAAGATTCAGCCGCTTGACCAGGTCCGCGTAAAGGGCGGTGATATCCGCCGCCGGGGCCGCCGGCTTCGCGGGAGGGTTTTGGGCGGCCGGGGCCGCCGCGGTTCCCGGCTCCGGTTTTGGCGGTACCAGCACCCCGTCGGTTTCCACGGTTTTAACCCCCCAGGAGCCAAGCTGCCGGAGGTCTTTTTCCCGTATGGCAATATCCGCCGGTACCAGCAGCAGCATGTTTTCCTCATCCACGTAGACAGGTTTGGAGAAGATCATGCCGGGTTTCAGACTGGTAAGCGGGATTTTCTTCATCACTTTTCCTTTGATAACGCGAAAGCCAGGGCTTTCGCGGCCAGTTCCCAGCACCAAACGGGGATAGTATCCCCGATCTTTACCCCCCCATCCAGCAGAGCCGCCAAGGCGGGATCTTCCACAACCGTAACCCCCGCTTCCCGGGCGATAGCGATAATCCGCTCCGCCTCATAATCCCTGCCCCGGGCTACCAATCGGGGGGCGGTTTCCCCGGCCTCGTAGGCAATGGCTGATGCCGTTTTTCCCTTCGGATTAATACTATACCTCCTCCCTTACGGAAAACAAGTCGTTATTTCGGCAATCCGGGGCAAAAACAGGATCCCATCCGGTTATTTTTATCTGTCCCGGGGGCAATCCCAAAGATCCCGCCAGTTCCTGTTCCAGACCGGCCCGTTCCCCTTCCTCCGTTTCAGGCCACAGGGCGGCCCGGAGGATCGATCCCGGCCGGTAGCGGAAAAGCCAGCGCCGCCTGCCCCCGTTTATCTCGAGGGACATCTGCTCGACATCTCCGGAGCTTCCGGCGGGCAGCCCGGCGCGGGGGGACAGTAACAGACGCAGGGTGGCGTAAAGCCGGACTCCCGCGTCCTCCAGGGGGATGGGGATCACCAGCCAGCGTTTTCCGTCTTTTCCGGGTAGACGGTTCAAAAGCCCGATCAGGGGCTCCCGGGCCTCCGCCTCCCGGGCGAGGTTCCGCAGGGTTTCCGGGTCTCCGCCCCGGTTTCCGCCGCCTTCGGGGCCTTCTTCGCCTTCCCCGCCGGAGCCCTGGCCGGTTTCGGGATTCGCCGGGAAGCGGTCATCGCCGGGTTTGGGACGGTTTTCGGCGTTTCCCCGCGCTTCCCCGCCGCTCCTCTCATCGGCGCCGGGAGCTTCCGGGGAAAAACGCCATCCTGCAATTACGCGGGCGTAGCGCTCAAGACTTTCGGGGTTTAACTCCACCCCCTTGTCCAGGGCGGCTATACAGGCGAGAGAACGGGCCTCCCGGATTGCCGGGTCGGTGTTTCCAGCCGTCCGGCCGCCGGAAAGGGAAGTTCCGGGCCCGGAAGGGCCGGAGACAGCCTGCCGCCTGATCTTCGCGAGAAGGGCGGGGTTCAGGGGAAGGGAAAAAAATTTGGCGAAGGAAACAATGGAAACGGAAAGTCCGTCAACGGGGAGTTTCAACCGGGAGAGTAAAGACAAAAGAGCGGCCGGACGGCTCCCGGCGCTCTCTTTGGGGAAGCCGGTATGAATATCAGGGGCGGAATCGAGGGTCTGCCGGGACATATCCCGCGGTAAGGCGGCAGACCCGTCTAAGTCCGCGCTTTTGCCCTGTCCCCGCAAACCCGCTTTAAGGGGATTGCCGGGGAATTCAGGGCCGGAGATCCGCACTAATGCCGGGCGGTATCCGGAGCTCCCGCCGTCTTACGGGCGTCTTTTTTAACGATAAGCTCCTTGATTTTAGCGCCCTTGCCGATTTTGTTTCTGATGTAGTACAGCTTGGCCCGGCGGACCCGTCCGGGACGAACCAGCTCCACCTTGGCGATTCGGGGGGAGTGAAGGGGAAATACCCGTTCCACCCCTACGCCGTAGGAATTTTTCCGTACCGTAAAGGTTTTTCCTACCTGCGAATTCTTGATGGCGATAACCAACCCTTCGTAAATCTGGATCCGTTCGGTTTTGCCTTCCACTATCTTGAAATGCACTTTCACCGTGTCGCCGACCTTGACACGATCCGGTTCGCTTTTCATCTGGGCGGCCTGGATGGCTTTTATCTCATTCATGTTCCTGCCTTAGCTCCTCTATAATCTTTCTGGTTTCCGCGTCAAAAAGCCCTGTTTCCTCGCCCCGGCGGATCAGATCCGGCCTTAGGGCAAGGGTTTTTTCGACTTGTTTCCGGAGACGCCAGCGGCGGATGTTCTCGTGGTGTCCGGAAAGCAATATTTCAGGAACTTTCATCATAGCATAAACTTCCGGGCGTGTATACTGGGGATACTCAAGGAGCCCGCTTGAAAAGCTTTCCTCCTCCAAAGATTCCCGGGTAATCACCCGATCTACCAAGCGGTAGGTGGCGTCCACAATCACCAGGGCCGCCGCCTCCCCGGAGGATAATACGTAGTCCCCCAGGGATACCTCTTCGTCAATGTAACGGTCGACGATCCGCTGGTCGATGCCCTCATAGCGTCCGCAGAGCAGGATCAGTTCTTCACACGCCGCCAGATCCTTGGCCATTTCCTGGTTAAAGGGCCGTCCCGAAGGGGAAAGGTAGATTACCCGCCGCCCCCCGGCGCTGCCCGAGCCCGTTTTCGGGAACTTGGCGGGGCCGCCGGAACCGGCTTCCCCTGTTTTTCCCGGTACCCCGGCGGCCTCCAAAGCCCGGCCCAGGGGTTCGGGAAGCATCAGCATCCCCGGCCCGCCGCCATAGGGGGCGTCGTCGCAGGTTTTATGCCTGTCCAGGGCAAAATCCCGGATGTTTATAGCCCGGTAACTCACTATGCCCCGTTCCACCGCCTTGGCCATGATGGAAGCGGAAAAATAGGCGTCTATAATGCCGGGAAACAGTGTCAATACCGTGTAAGTAATGCTCATTCAAGTATCCACCGGCAAAGCAGTTCCGCCCGGCGGCAAGGCAGGTCGATTTTCCCGAAAAATTCGTCCCTGAAAGGCACAAGCCGCCTTTCACCCCGGTTTAGCTCGATCTCGACCAGGTTTCCCCCGCCTCCCTCGATTACGTCGACCACGGTTCCCAGAATCTCCCCGGCCGGCGCGGCGTAGACCGAAAGGCCCTTGAGATCCTCAATGTAGTACTCGCCGGGTTTAAGGGGGGCGGCTTCCCCTCTTTTTACAAGGATTTCCGCCCCGTTTAGGGCCTTGGCCGCTTCCGGGCTGTCGAGACCCCGGAATTTTATCAGCAGAAAGGGTCCGGGCGGCGCCGGGCGGGCCGCTTCTATTTCCCGGAGTTTCTCTTTACCCTCCTGCCGGAGGCTTACGGAACCGAGTCTTAAAAGATGTTCGATTTCTCCGGAAAGGGATTTTACCTTAACAAAGCCTTTCAGGCCGAAAGGGGCGCCCACCAGGCCCGCCACAAAGGTTTCGGTCACAACTTTTCCCCAGCGAAGCGCGACAAAGTCCTGGGAACCAAGGGGTTTCCGCTTGGAGGTTCTTTAATCCAGAATTTCCAGGACCGTATGTTTCCCGCTTCTGGCGGTGGCCGCCTGGAGTACCGTCCGGATAGCTTTGGCGATCCGGCCATGCTTGCCGATCACCTTGCCTATATCCGCCTCCGCGACCCGGAGTTCCAGTATTGTGGACTTTTCGCCCTCTACCACGTTGAGTTCCACCGATGAAGGATCGTCCACCAGGGATTTTACAATGTATTCAACCAGATCTTTTTCCATTCGGTTACCTGCTGTCTCGCGCCGATACCCTTTAAAACAGAGCGGTCCCTGTTTTAGAGGGTAATGTTCTTTTTGTTGAGAATTTTACGCACTGTGTCGCTTACCATTACGCCGCTGGACAGCCAGCTCTTTACCTTGTCCTCGGCCAGTACGATCTGTTTGTCTTCCGCCTCAATGGGATGATAGTAACCAAGTTCCTCAATGGTTTTCCCGTCCCGGGGGGCCCGTTTGTCCATCACGACAATACGGTAATAGGGGCGTTTTTTGCTTCCGAATCTCTTGAGCCTGATGGTAGCGCTCATCCTGATGTTCCTCCTGGAAACCGCCGTAAGAGCCCGGAGACCCCGGACGGATATTATAAAAAATACCGTTCGGTCCTGTTTTTTCCCGAAAACACCAGGACCGAAACCGCCGATAAAGCGGAACTTAATTTATACCGGGATTCCGGCCCTTGATCAAGGGGTGAATACCGGGGTTATGGGAAGATACAAAGCGGCTTTCCCGAATATCGGTTTTTGGGAAAGCTCAATAATCCCCGCTTCCCTATCTCCCCAGCCTCTGCATCATGGCCTGGGCCGCCTGGGGATTTTTTTCCAGCCTGGTCATTTTTTTCATCATGGTCCGCATTTTCTCGAAACGCTTGATCAGCCGGGCGACCTCCGCCACGGAGGTGCCGGAACCCCGGGCGATCCGGCCGCGGCGGGAGGGCCCGATGATCAGGTGGTTGGCCCGTTCCTTGCGGGTCATGGAAGACAGGATCGCCTCCTGGGCCTTCAGTTCCTCCTTGTCGATGTCCTCTTCGCTTATCTGGCCGGCCATGCCGGGGATCATGTCCAGCATGGCTTTGAGGGAGCCCATCTTTTTTACCGATCGGATCTGGTTTAGCCAGTCCTCCAGGGTAAAATTCTCCTT
>JAITQR010000345.1 GCA_031288815.1 Treponema sp. | reverse complement strand
TTTGGCGGCCCGTATCTTCGCGTCCAGGGCCCGTTTCCGGGTGATGATCCCCTGGGGGGTAAGGAATTCGTCGATAAAAGCGGGGGTGCTTTTCCGGTAGCTTTCAAACAGGGCCAGGGACCGGTCGATATCCCCCGCCGCGTCTTCCAGGGCGGCGGCGAGCCCTTGGGCGATATGGGCCAGATCCGCCGGGGAAGGCCCGCCCGCGCCGCCCTGCTCGGCCGCCGCCTTCGCCGCGGAACCCAGATCCCGGATCAGGACTTCCCGGCCGGAGAGCAGGGTCTTCGCCCGGCCCAGCGACTCGGCCAGCTCCGCCTCGATCTTCCGCCTTTCCGCCGCGGAGTAGCCCGCCTCCTTGAGCCCCGCGTCCAGGGCCGCCACGATGTCGTCGGTAATAGCCTCCAGATCCCGCTCGTAGCCCGCCTGTTCCTGGGCGGTCCGGCGGATCTCTTCCTCAAGCCGGAGCACCTGGTTTTCGTTATCCCCAATCCGGGTACTGGCCAGGTGGATATTCTCCTCGAAGGAACGGATGTTGTCCTCTATATCCGCCACCTGCTTCCGCAGATTCCGGACCACGTCGTCCTGTTCCTCCGCGTCATCGGCAAGCTCCTCGATCTTTATCCCTATGGCCCGTTCCCGGCCTTCGTTCTGCTCGATTTTTATCTTTATCTCTCCCCGCTGTTCCGCCAGGAGCTTGGCCTCTTTTTCCCGGGCGTTTTTTTCCACCGCCAGACCGTAGATGTTCTTCTGGTATTCCACCAGCTTTTCTTCCATGGAGTTTACCTGGTCCATGTTTTCTTCCAGGGATCTGTTCGCCGCCTCCATCTCCCCCTTGATCCGGTCCCGCTCGGCGCTCTGCTTCGTCATGGCCTCTTTCCGCTCATCCCGGTCGTATTTGAACTGTTTAAGCCGGAGAAGCTGGATGTCCAGTTCAAGCTGAAAGACCTCGTCCCGCAGAGCCCGGAATTTGACGGTTTTTTCCGACTGGATCTTCAGGGTATCGTAGGAACGCTTTACCTCCCCCAAAATGCCTTCCACCTGGCGCGTGTTTTCCTCGGTTTTGGCGAGGTTCCGCTCCACCTCGGCGCCCCGGACTTTAAAACGGGTAATCCCCGCGGCTTCCTCGAAAAGGTAGCGCCGCTCGTCGGGCTTGGAGGAGAGGATCTGGTCGATCTTCCCCTGTTCCATTACCGAATAGGCCGCCTTGCCCACCCCGGTGTCCCAGAAAAGCTCCCGCAGGTCTTTCAGACGTACCGGCTGGGAATTGATGTAATATTCGCTTTCCCCGGAACGGTACAGCCGCCGCTTTATTTCGATTTCCGGCATATCAATCGGGAGCAGTCCCATCTCGTTGGCCAGGGTCAGGGTCACTTCCGCCACATTCAGGGCTTTGCGGTTTTCAGTCCCGTTGAAGATCACGTCTTCCATTTTTTCCGCCCGCATGGCCTTGGAAGCCTGCTCTCCCAGAACCCATTTAATCGCGTCCACCACGTTGGATTTACCGCAGCCGTTGGGCCCCAGAAGGGCGGTGATACCGTCGGCAAATTCGACTCTGGTGCGATCGGCGAAGGATTTGAAACCAAACATGTCGAGATTTTTTAAGAACAAGACAAACTCCGTGTCCCAATGTACCATCCAGGAGAAATCCCTGGCAAGGTAGGGTTTTATTTTTGATATGGGCGCGTGGCTGCCGGCTCCGGTTTTCGCCTTAAAAGGCGAAAAATCGCGCTTCTATCCCCGCGCGTTTAAACCGGATTAGGGGTCCTTCCCGATAAGCCTGATGTCCTTCAGGGTATAACGCCTGCCCGCGGGAGACCCGTTGGCAAATGTCAGGTCTATATAGCTTTCCCTGCCTTCCACGGTAACAAACCGCTGCTGGAACTCCAGAAGCTTGGACTCCTCTTCCTTGTCTATGTACCATTCCCGCCCATCGCCGGAAATAACCAGTTGGGGGAAGAGCCCGGTTCCCACCAGACGCACCCGGCCGGAAACCCGAACCAGAGGATACGGCGTTTCCCTTTCCCCCGTGACCGGCTCCCCGGCCCTCCCAGGGGCCGGCAAGACCGGCGGCAAGGCCGCGTTTTCCTCCGCCTTTTGAGGGGCCCGCTCTTTTTCCCGTCCCCCCAGCCCCAGGGCAAGGGAAGCGGACGAGAACAGCAGCAGGGCGAAGCCCGCCGTCCGGAAAGGCTTATTCCCCACGGACTTCCCCGGCAAGCGCCTTCGCCCCCAGGGGGAGAACCCGGTCAACGCCTTCCCCGGGCAAGCCGTTCCGGGCCTTCATATCCCGGGCGTCAATTCTAAACGGGCCTTCCCGCGCCGTATGGCCGGCGCTCCGCGCCTGGGAGACGCCTCTGCCGCTTGCGCCCGTCACCCCGGTAAGCTTTCCCGGCTCCCTCGTGCCATTTGTATTTATACTGGCATTGTAGGTAAGGAGCGCCCCCCCAAGGAAGGTGCTGGTATCGCTTACAAAACCCGTACCGGCGCTATTTACCCCGGCGTATCTGATATTAGCGCCGGAACCGGAAGCGTAAACGGAAGTAGCGCCCCCGGTCCTGGTTATACTGTACACCCCCTCCCCGGGAAGGAGGGAGAGCACGGTTGTCCCGGCCGGCGCGGTTTTTGCCTTAACGTCGCTGAGCCTGGGTTCCCCCCGGTAGCCGTATGGGCCGCTGGGGGCGTTGATATAGTTGGCGGCCATCCAGGTTTTGAGCAGCCCGGTCCAGTCAGAGTCATTACTCATCAAGGAGGCATCCAGATGCGGCTTTATGGCCCCGGTAACCGCCCGGTAATCGGAATACGGCGACTTTATAATGTTCTTGTAAATCCGCGTATCCCCGGACTGGAGGCGGAGCCATTGGAAGAAAAGATACGCCGTGGCGTAATCGTCCAGGACGGAATTGTCCTGGAGGTTGCCCCAGACAAAAAAATTGTTCCCCCGGGCAATGGTTCCCTCCGGATCAGAATTGAACCACCCGTAGCGCTCCAAAGTATGGCTGTTCAGGTAAATATACTCCGCGGCGCCGGAAAGCCCCTCGTCGATCCAAGTATCCATAAGATAAATGAGCTTCTTTTCCTCGTTCACCCTAATTTGGGTACTGGTTACAAAGTTCATCAGATGCTGCATCTCGTGGGCCAGGGTTTTGTTGGAATCCTCTTCCCCCGGTTTGCCGGGATAGGTATCCAC
>JAITQR010000251.1 GCA_031288815.1 Treponema sp. | reverse complement strand
TTTGACGGCGACCAGATGGCCGTCCACGTGCCCCTGACCCAGGCGGCCCAGATGGAATGCTGGACCCTGATGCTCAGCGTCCGGAATCTCCTCAACCCCGCCAACGGCAAGACTATCGTGTTCCCCTCCCAGGATATGGTGCTGGGGATAAACTTCCTTACCCGGATAAAACCCAAGGCCAAGGGCCAGGGCAGGCGCTTCCACACGGTGGAGGAAACTCTCATGGCGGTGGAGGCCAAATCCCTGGACTGGGAGGCCTCTATTCTGGCGCGGCCTTCAAAGCTCCCTGTCTGGAATAAGACGGGCCAGCTTGGCGATGTCGGCGAAGGCGGTCTTATCGAGACTACCGCCGGAAGGCTGATATTTAACGAGGAACTGCCGGCTGATATTCCTTTTATCAACTACGAGCTTAAGGACAAGGAGCTGCGGGCTCTTATCGAGTACATCTTCAACGAAAAGGGTTCCTGGACTACCGTAAGGATGCTGGACGCCATTAAAGCCACCGGCTACAAGTACGCCACGATCTTCGGCGCCACCATTGGGGTTGACGACATTGTGGTTCCCAAGGAAAAGGCTGAAATGATCGATAAGGCCAACAAGGAAGTCGAAGGCATCCAGAAGCAGTACCGCCAGGGAACCATCACCCAGGACGAGCGCTACAACCGGGTTGTGGAAGTGTGGAACCGGACCAACGACGAGTTGACGGCCATAATGATGAAGACCCTGGAGACCGACCGGGACGGCTTCAACTCCATCTACATGATGGCCAACTCCGGCGCCCGGGGAAGCCGCAACCAGATCCGCCAGCTTGCGGGTATGCGGGGCCTTATGGCCAAACCTTCCGGGGAGATCATCGATCTGCCCATCCGGTCCAACTTCAAGGAAGGGCTTTCGGTTATCGAGTTTTTTATCTCCACCAACGGCGCCCGGAAGGGCCTTGCCGATACGGCGCTCAAGACCGCCGAAGCGGGCTATCTGACCCGGCGTTTGGTGGACATAGCCCAGGACGTGGTGGTGAACGGGGACGACTGCGGTACCATTAACGGCATCTCCTACTCGGCCATAAAGGACGGGGAGGACATCGTGGAGCCTTTGAGCGACCGCATTGTGGGCCGTTATACCCTGGAACGGGTCAAACACCCCATCACCGGGGAACTGATCATCGATGTAAACGAGGAAATTACCGAAAAAATCGCCGCGGCTATTGAATCCGCCGGTATAGAGAGCGTGCGGATCCGTACCGTGCTTACCTGCGAGGCGGAACACGGGGTTTGCCGCAAGTGTTACGGCCGGAACCTGGCCACCAACCGATCGGTGGACATCGGCGAGGCGGTGGGAACCATCGCGGCTCAGTCTATCGGGCAGCCGGGAACCCAGCTAACCATGCGAACCTTCCACATCGGGGGGGTTGCCACCAAGATAAGCGAGGAAAACCGCATCTTCCTGAAGTACCCGGTGTATATCCGGGAGGTAAGCGGCGCCCATGTGGAACTTCCCGACAGCCACGCCTCCGGCGGAATCCGCTGGCTCTTTACCCGTAAAGGCTACACGGTGGTGAACAAGGTGATGAAGGACTACAAGCTTGAGGGGGAGGACGAGCTTTTGGTGGAGAACGGCAAACGGATCATCCGGGGCGAGGCCATCATCAGGCGGGGGAAGGAAGAGATCCACTCTCCGGAGATTGCCTATGCCATGGTGCTGGAGAATTCGGGGGAGCGAACCCTCTGCCTTATCGGGCAGGATCAGAAGATCGAGATCCGTAACGGTTCGGATTTTATGGTGAAAAAGGGCGAAGTGGTGCCGCCGGAAAAAACCATCGCCACTTTCGACCCCTTCTCCGACCCGATAATCGCCGAGGTTTCCGGTTTCGTTAATTTTGAGGATATTATCCAGGGGACGACCCTGAAGGAAGAGATCGATGACCAGACCGGGAATATCGAGAAGCGGATCACCGAATTCCAGTTGGAGAGCAAGCAGCCCCGGATCATCATTACCGACGAGAATGGGACCGAGATTGCCTCCTACTTCCTCCCCGGAGGCGCCTATATCCAGGTTGACGAATTCGAGCTTGACGCTAAAGGCAACCCGGCTCTTGACGGGGAAGGAAAACCCCTGCGGACCAGGATCAACGCCGGCCGGACCATCGCCAAGACCCTGAAAGAATCGGCCAAGGCCATGGATATTACCTCGGGTCTTCCCCGGGTAAGCGAGCTGTTTGAGGCCCGCAAGCCCAAGAGCCCCGCCGTTCTTGCCCAGGTTTCCGGAATCGTTTACTTCCGGGGCATCGTTAAGGGTAAGCGGGTGGTTATCATCGAGGACGCCTTCGGGAAGGAATACAAACACCTTATCCCCATGACAAAACGGCTTTTAGTCCGGGACGGCGACACCGTTGAAGCCGGCGAACCGCTCTGCATGGGGGCCGTCAATCCCCACGATGTTCTCCATATCGAGGGGGAGGCAACCCTGCAGCGTTACCTGATGGACGAGATCCAGCAGGTTTACCGGCTCCAGGGAGTGTCCATCAACGACAAGCATATCGGCGTTATTATCCGCCAGATGATGCGGAAGGTGGAGATTGTCGCCGTCGGCGATACCCGCTTTATTTACGGCCAGATGGTGGATAAGTACCGTTTCAATGAGGAGAACAACCGGGTTCTTGCCGAAGGCGGCCAGCCCGCGGTAGCCCGGCCCATGTTCCAGGGGATCACCAAGGCTTCCCTCAACATCGACTCCTTCCTCTCCGCGGCGAGTTTCCAGGAAACCACCCGGGTGCTCACCAACGCCGCCATAGCGGGGAGTACCGACAACCTCCGGGGGCTCAAGGAGAATATTATCATCGGCCACCCAATCCCGGCGGGAACCGGCATGAAGCGTTACCGGGGGGTTAAACTCTTTGACGAAGACAGCCAGGATCTGGATATTCAGATGCAGGAAGTGTTGGAGCAGCGGAAGCTGGAAGCTGTAACGGAGTCCGAGGAAGAGGAGTTTACCATGGAGGAAACCGAGGAATAGTCGGGCGCTGCATGGGATGAAGGCCCCTCGTTTTTTCTGTGACAACTGCGGCGCCGAGGTTGACCGGGATACAAAAAAATGCCCCCGTTGCGGGCGTTTTTTCGCGTCTGTCCATTGCCCCCGTTGCGGCTATACCGGCCCGGAGGAAGACTTTGCCATAGGCTGCCCGGCCTGCGGCTACTCTTCCCCCGGCATGGACCGGGGCCAGGGCGGCCGGGACGGCGGAAGACCCCGAAAATACGAAGCCGCCGGGACTCTCCCCCTTTGGGTCTACATCCTTACCGCCGCCCTGGCGGTCTTTGTTTTCAGTTTGCTGTTTAGCTTTCTGCGTTAGCGATTTGCCTCGCCTCGCCCGGAAAACCCTAAAAAATCACCCATCGGGTGGTTTACCATACAGGATCGGCTGCCGGCCGGCGGACAAGCTTTTTACCTTAAGCGCCGGCAGGCGATTTTACCGGTTCCGTCTTGGCCTTTTCCGGCTGGCTTGCGGTCTTCTCCGGGGAAGCCGGGGGAGATTCCGGCGTTTTTGCGGGAGTCTTGGAGGAATCCGCCGGGGTTTTTTCCTTTCCTTTTCCCTTGTCGGTGACATAGAAACCGGAACCTTTGAATATGACGCCGGTGCCGCCTTTGATGAGCCGGCGTACTTCCCTGCCGCATTCGGGACAAACCTTTACCGGCTCATCGCTCATGCTCTGAAATACGTCAAAATTGTGTCCGCAGCTTTTGCATTCGTAACTATAAGTCGGCATACCGTTTCCTTAGTTTTGGGATGAATATACTGAAAACAGGCTAAAAAGTAAAGCGATGTCCTTTCCGTCCATCGGGGCGCTGCGCAGGTTGAGAAAGGCCCCTTCCAGGGAAGGGGGATTGGTAAAGAGAAGGCTGAGCAGGGCCACCGTTTCGGCGGCCTCGCTGTTTCGCACTTCCGGGTTTTGCGCGGCCTGGGACAGAAAGAACCGGGCCATGGAAAAAAGGGTAACGAGCCCCCTCGCCTGGCTTGCCTGGGGGGTTTTTATCCGGATATGGGATTCGTAAAGCTGTTCCCCGGAGCCGGTGTTTCCATTGGCCACCCCGGGGAGAGGGTGGAGGCTCGCCATGAAAGATTCGGCGGGGATCTGCAGGGGAAGGTTCATGGCGGAGAGGAAACGGTTCAGGTAGCTCTCCGGTTCTTCCAGCCAGAAGGCCAGGGCGGCCTCCCGGCGGAATTCGGTGAAACCTTCCGGGAGGAGAACCCCGGGGGGAAGGGCGAAAGGGTTGGGAGCTTTGGTTCCCGAGGCGGCGGGGGAAGAAACGGCGGCGAAGGCCCGGCCTGCTTCGATGGCCACCGAGGCGCCGGTCCGGGCGGAGTACCAAAAGCGCTGCCGGTTTTCCGATTTCAGCCTTTTCCAGCCCCCGCTGGTCCCCAGGGCAAAACCCGCCCTGCTGTTGGGGTAGCTGCCCCAGGCGGAAAACTGGGCGATTTTACCGCTTTCCGGGGGGTAGAAGCCCGCCACCGCGTAGCTGGTTCGCTCGAAGATCATGGCCGCGTTGGACTGATTCAGCCCGGTAAAGCTGATCTTGTCCAGTACCGGACGGGCCTTTTTTACGTCAATATACGCATAGGCCCGGCCGCCGGTATCCAGGGGGAAGCCGCTTTCCAGGGGGATATCCAGGGGTTTGGGGGCGCCGGCGCAGGCGGCAAGGAACAGGGTTAAAATGGCGCCGGCCCAATGGTTATTCGGAGATTTTTTCAATTTTCACCAGCCATTGATCGTCCCCCGCTTCCAGGGAACTCTGCCCTTCCGCCGCGCCCCACCGAACTTCCTGGGCCAGGGTTTCCCCCGCCACAAAAGCGGTAAAGTTTTCCCAGGCGGCCTTGAGCCGATCGGAACCGTGGAGCAGCAGGCGTATCCGGTCGGTAACCTCAAGGCCCAGCTCTTTGCGGAGATTTTGCACCCCCCGCACCAGATCCCGCACGTCCCCTTCCCGGGAAAGCTCTTCGGTAATCTCCGTGTCCAATCCGATGGTCAGAGTGCCCTCGTTCAGCACCTTGAGATTGGCCTTCTCGATACGCCGGATATCCAATTTCTCGGCGGTAATATCCACGCTGCGGCCCGCCACGTCAATCGCCAGGGTTGCCCCTTCCAGGAGGCCCTGGATCTCGCTCTGACTGAGGGTTTCGATCCGGGCCGCCGCCGCCTTCATGTCCTTGCCCAACTCTTTTCCCAGGACGCGGAAATTGGCCTTGACCTGGTACTCCACCAGGTCTTCTTCATTGTCCCGGAAGATCACGTCTTTGACGTTCAGTTCCTCCCGGATGATCTCCTCCATCTCCAGGAGTACCTTTTTCTCCTCCGGATTGCGGGTAACCAGTTCCACCATCCGCAGGGGCTGGCGTACCTTGATGTTGTACTGGGAGCGCAGGGAACGGCCCATAGACACCGCGTGCCGTACCGCCGCCATGCGGTACTCAAGTTCCCGATCCCGCCGTTCTTCCCGGGGCGCCGGATAGTCCGTCAGATGCACCGATTCGGGCTCCTCTTCCAGCCGCAGGTTTTGCCAGATCGCGTCGGTGGTAAAGGGCATAAAGGGGGCGGCCACAGTGATCAGGGTTTTAAGTACGTCGTAGAGGGTGGCGTAGGCTTCCACCTTGTCCGCGTCGTTTTCGCTTTTCCAGAAACGGCGGCGGGAACGGCGGATATACCAGTTGTTGAGGAGATCGATAAACTCCAGGATAGGATCCACCGCCCGGCTCATGTCGTAGGCGTCCAGGGC
>JAITQR010000141.1 GCA_031288815.1 Treponema sp. | reverse complement strand
CTGGATAGTGCCAATCTCGTTGTTCGCCATCATCACCGAGACAAAGAGGGTTTTCTCCCCCAGGAGATCCTTAAACACGTCCATCCTGATCTTCCCGTACTCGTCTACCGGAAGGAAATACACCTTAAAGCCCAGGGATTTCAGGAAAGAGGCGGAATTCAGCACACAGGGATGTTCGATGGAAGTGGTTATGATCTCCACCCGGCCCGAGTCTTTAGGTTTGCCATCCGGCCCCGAGGCCAGGATACGCATGGTCTGGAACACCGTATTGTTCGACTCGGAACCCCCGGAGGTGAAGACAATCTCCCCGGGACTTGTCCCCAGAAGCCTCGCCACCGCCGCCCGGGCCTCCTCCACCCGGCCGTGGGCCAGCCGGCCCGAGGCGTGCATACTGGAAGCGTTCCCGTATATATCCAGATCCTCAATCATGGCGGCTTTTACTTCCGCCTTGAGAGGAGTGGTCGCGTTGTAATCGATGTAAACCCGCCTGTCTGCCATAGCGCATCTCCGTTTTGGATAATCCGTTCAAATCCAGGGTTTAGGTTCCCTATTATTTACTAAAATACTCATCTTTACAATACTAATATAAGCATTTCCCCGCCCAAAGGAAATTCCTATTTTTCCGATGTATATACACTGATACCAGAATCCCCCTAAACCGCCTCAAGTATAACACGGTGGATTTTGCCGTGTTAATCGGCGCGAGTCCCGGACTTTTCATCTGTACAAAGCGCCGCGACAGGCTCCTAGCGCCAAGGGCCGGGATTGGCTATACTAAGCCAATGCTGTTTGATCTTGAAGATTCGGCCCGGGGCCGGGCTTTGCTGGATAAGGCCCTTGAGGGGATGATACTTTCCGCTTCCGGCTGGCGGGGGATCTTCGCCGCCCGCGGGGGGGAGGAGAGCGCCGTCCCTGAAATTTCCGCCCCCCACCGCCTTATCGCCGCCGCCGCGGCCGGGGTTTTCGCGGGCTGGCTAAAGTCGCCGGCCGGGGAGGCCGGGCCGGGGGACATACCCCTGGTAGTGGTGGGAACCGACACCCGTCCCACCGGGCCCGCCATTGCCGGCGCGGTTATGGCAGCCCTGCTAAGCTCCGGCTGCCGGGTCTCTTACGCCGGGGTGACGGCGGCTCCGGAGATTATGGCCTACGCCCGGGGCCTGAAGGAAAGCGGGGCGGGAACCGGGACGACCGGAGGGACAGGGGCGACCGGTTTCGTCTTTATTTCCGCGAGCCACAACCCTATCGGCCATAACGGCCTTAAATTCGGCCTTGCCGACGGCGGGGTACTGCCGGGTAAGGACACGGCCGTACTCATCGAAAAATTCCGCGCCCTCATGGGGTCTCCGGACCGGATTCCCCGTATCGCCGAACTCCTTGAGCGGTTTAAGCCGGAAAGCCTTGAGAAGGCGTACCGGGAAAGGGCGGAAACCAAACGGGAAGCCTACGCCGCCTATCTGGATTTTACGGCCCGGGTGGCCTACGGGGACAAGGATCTGGAAGAGGCGGTTCGGGAAGGGGTACAGAAAAACCCCCTGGGCTTTGCCTGCGACTTTAACGGCTCGGCCCGTACCCTGTCCATTGACCGGGAATTCCTCCGCTCCCTGGGCCTGGGTTTCCACGCCATAAACGACCGGCCCGGCGCTATCGCCCACCGCATCGTGCCGGAGGGCGAATCCCTGGAACCCTGCCGCCTCTTTTTGGAAGAACTCCACCGGAAGGATCCCTCGGTAATCCTGGGCTATGTTCCGGACTGCGACGGAGACCGGGGGAACCTGGTTATCTGGGACCAGGCGGCGGGCCGGGCGCGGAGCCTGGAGGCCCAGGAGGTCTTCGCCCTGGCCTGCGTGGGGGAGCTTGCCCACCTGGTCTGGACCGGCGAAGCCGGGGGCGGCGGAAGCGGCGGGGCTGACGGAACCGGCAAAGCCGGCGGGGCCGGCAAGGCCCCGCGGGTCGCCCTGGCGGTCAACGATCCCACCTCCCTCCGGGTGGACCGGATCGCCCGGGCCTTCGGCGCGGAGCTGTTCCGCGCGGAAGTGGGGGAAGCCAACGTGGTGTCCCTGGCCCGGGAACTGCGGGAACGGGGCTACATAGTCCGCATTTTGGGGGAAGGCTCAGCCGGGGGGAACATCACCCATCCTTCGGCGGTACGGGATCCGATCAATACGGCCCTGTCCCTAATCAAGCTCCTGGCGGTGCGGAGGGGAAGGGGCCAAAAGGTCGGGACAGGGGGGCGCGGAAGCGGCGGGCCTTGGGGCCCGGGTTTTTTCCGGATCTGGCTTGACCGTTCCGGCCGGGGGGATACTTACCGCGAGGATTTCAGCCTTTCCGATATCATCTCCTCCCTCCCCCGTTTCGCCACCACCGGGGCTTACCAGGACGAGGCGGTCCTCAAGGTCGGTACCGCCGATCACGGGCTCCTCAAGGATCGTTACCAGAAAGTGTTCCTGCGGGAATGGGAAGACCGGAAGGCGGAACTGGAAAAACGTTACGGCATCCTGGGTTGGGAAGCGGCGATCTACAAGGGTACCGTCGAAAGGAGAGGCGTCTCCCGTTTCGGCGAGGCCGGCCGGGGGGGGCTCAAGATACATTTCCTTGGCCGGGACGGTATTCCGGTGGCGGCAATCTGGATGCGGGGCTCCGCCACCGAACCGGTGTTCCGGATCATGGCGGACGTGGAAATCGCCGGGGGCAGGGATAAGGATCTTGAACGGGATTTTATTTTCTGGCAGCGGCGCATGGTCTCTGAGGCGGACCAGGCTTAAACGGAGGAAGAGTATGGGTATCCGGGGCGAACTGTTTTCCACAAGGGTAATGCTGGAAAACAGGACTTATTTTTTTAATGTGAAAGAAAACCGTACAGGGGATCTGTACCTCAACATCGTTGAAAGCAAGAACCGGGAAGCCGCGGCCGGCTTTGACCGCCAGTCGGTGATCCTCTTCGCCGAGGATCTCCAGGACTTCCTTAAGGGTTTCGACGAGTCCCTGCGGGTTCTGGAAAAGGCGGTGCGGGAACGGAAAAGGGCGGCCCCCCCTAAAGCTCCCCGGGAGGGCGGCAGGGAACCGGGCGGCGGGGGCTACGGACGCGGGGCCTACGAGCGCGGCGGCGGGGACTACGGCAAACGGGAACACGGGGAAGGCCGGGACTACGGCAGGCGGGAACGGGGCGGAAGCCGGGATTACGGTAACCAGGGACGCAAAGACCGTGAACACGACGCTTACCGGGCCGGGAGGGGCTCTTCCGGATCGGAGGAAAAAGACGGGCCGAAAAGACCGCGCCGGGTGGTGGTAAGGAAAAACCGCCGGGACGATTAAGAGCTTATCCGGAGGGCTAATCGGCCTTTACCGTGAAAGTGAGGCGCTGGATGGGAGAGGGGCCGTAACGCAGCACCGCCTCCCGGTGGGCCTTGGTGGGGTAACCCTTGTGCCGCTCGTAGCCGTACTGGGGGTAGAGGCCGGCGTAGTATTCCATCAGCCGGTCCCGGTTCGTTTTGGCGAGGATCGACGCGGCCATCACCTGGGGAACCTTCCCGTCGGCCTTGACCATGGGGAGCGCCGGGATGGGAATGTCCGGGGCGTAGAGGCCGTCGATTATCGCCTCCGTGTCCGGCGGAAGGACGTAGCGCCCGGCAAGTTCCCGGAAGGCCCGTTTCATGGCCAGGAGGCTGGCCTTAAGGATATTGATCCGGTCAATCTCCGCCGGGGAAGCCCAGCCGATACCCCAGGCAAGGGCCTGCCTCTCAATCGCCAGCCGGGCCTTCTCCCGCTCGGAGGCGCTGAGTTTTTTGGAATCCCCAAGCAGTTCAATGGGGAAGTCCGGGGGCAGAATCACCGCGGCGGCGCAGACCGGGCCCGCCAGAGGCCCCCTCCCCGCCTCGTCTATACCGCAGATCATCCGGCGCTAACCATCCCGAGGGCTTCGCTCAGCCGCGAATCCTGGGTGTAGTAATACTGTTCCAGCTCGTCCCCGGAGAGCCCCACCAGTTCATGGCTCATGTAGTGTATCCAGAGATCCTCGTCTTTGACGGAAAGCTCGTGTTTGCGGCACCAGTAATCCGGCTGGATTGGCAGCTGTTCTTCCCGGTCGTAAAAGTATTTGTAATCATGTACCGCCACTTTCAGATCCTGCCGGGGTATGCCCTTTTCCAGGATGATCCCCGCCAGATGGTTAACGGTGCGCCCGGAATCAAAGATATCGTCCACCAGAAGCACCCGGTCCCCGATCCGCAGATGGGCGGGATCGTAGGTCCAGCCCTCCACAGTAATCCTGTCCTGTTTCAGAACATCCGTGTAAGACCGGGCCACCACCGCCGCGTAGTACACGGGGCGGGCTCCTTTGCGGATTATTTTAAAATACTCACTTATCACGTTTCCCAGGTAGGCGCCGCCCCGGAGGGACACGTAGATAACATCCGGCATAAAACCTTCCCGGTATATCCGGTAGGCAAGTTTGAGTGTGTTGTTTCGAACCGTATCGTAGGGAAGAAATTCCTTTCTCATGGGCCGATTATACCCTTATTCCCTGACCTTGTCATTCAGGCCGTTACCGGGAAGGCAGGAACTCCTCCTGCCGCCTTACGCATGGCGTCGTAATCGAAATTTTCCGCCCCTTCCCGCGGCCGGCGGATAAGATCATCCTGCGGCGCGAGTACGGGAAACGGGTAAGTCTTAAGAAAGCGGCCCGGTTGATGCGGGAAAACGGCCTTGATGCCCGGCGGAGGGGTAAGTTCATCCCCGCCACCAGATCGAACCACGGGTTACCGGTCTGTGAACCGTTCTGTCTATGAACCGTTCCCTAAACTACCCCTCATGGAACCGGGAGGAGTCGAACCTCCAACTGGGGGTTTTTAAGACCCTGGGGTTTTTCATACCTAAGAAATCCCATCCTACAGCATTTCCGAAGAAAGCAAGATGCGAACGGGCTTCGTTCCTGCTCTACCATTGAGCTACGGTTCCTGATAAAAAACAAACCTCCTATAAATTTGCTTTAACATATTCCCGGAGGTATGTAAGCACATTATCGCTCCATCCGTCGATATGCAATACACCCTTCCCGTATCCCACGCCGTTTTGATTGGAAGCCACATTGATGACAACCAAAAGATCGGCGTTGGCGTCATGAAAGTCGCCACGATCCATTGTCTGTTCGTCGGTAATGACTATCATGATGTCATTATGCCGCTTTTTTCCCGCCGTCTTTACGGCGCCCCACATTTGCGTGCCGCCGCCCAATTTCTTCCTGATAGCATCACGGAGGGCAAAACCCCGGCGGGGCGGCATAACCGTTACCCCGTTATTAAAAGCATATATTTGAACATCGCGGCATACTTCCCGCAAAAGGATCGCCAGGCCGATGGCCGCGTCAACC
>JAITQR010000111.1 GCA_031288815.1 Treponema sp. | reverse complement strand
GAAACCCTTTCGGGGATGAAGGCCTTCGGCCCGGATACGGACAAGAACTACGCCTACGAGGGTGTGCTGTACCTCTGCGCGTATCTCCGTTACAAGTTCGGGCCCCAGGAGGATCCGGGACAGCGGAAGTTTGTCCTGGAGGATGCCCGCCGTACCATCGCCAAGATGTTCGGCATGGGAAAATCTTCCCGTGAAAAACCCGGCCCCCTTCTGGAACGGGCGCGGCACATATACGACGTCATCAACAAGGAACTTGCCGAAAGCGATGCCTGAGCCGTCTCGCCCTCGGCCTCCCTCCGCCGCGCCTCCGGAACCTGGCGGGGGGACGCGGAACATCCGCCTTTCGGTCGCCTACGACGGCACGGATTTTTCGGGCTGGCAGAAACAGGAGATCCGGGAGAAAAACCGAGGAGACCGCCGGGACAGGCCCCGTACCGTGCAGGGGCTCATCGAGGACGCCCTGGAAAAGCTGCATAAGACCCGCCTCCGCCTTACCGGATCGGGCCGGACCGACGCGGGGGTTCACGCGGCGGGCCAGGTGGCTAATTTCTATACCCCCATCGCCGGTATCCCGGCGGAGCGTTTTGTCCCCGCCTTGAACGGCCTCCTTCCCCAGGATGTAAGGATCCTGGAAGCCCGGTAGACCCGGCGGGACTTCCACGCCCGTTTTGACGCGAAGAGCCGTACCTACCGCTACCACCTGATCTGTGGCCGCCGGGGCCTGCCCCAGGAACTGCGCTACGCCCTGCAGCTCTGGCGGCGGCCCGACCTGGGCCTCCTGAACGACTACGGCCGCCTTCTCCTGGGGGAGCGGGACTGCTCCCTCTTCGCCAGCCCCCGGGATCCCAGCGAGTCCCGGTTCCGTTACATATCGCGTTGCGGTTTTTTTATCGACCGGGATACTTTGGTGTTCGAGATAAGCGCCAACGCCTTTCTGTGGAAGATGGTCCGCACGGTACTGGGAACCCTGCTCTTTTTCGAGGAGCGCCGCCTTCCCCCCCGGGCCCTGCGGGAGGCCCTGGAGGCGGGGGATCGGAGGCTCGCCGGGCCCGCCCTGCCGGGGAGGGGGCTGTGGCTTTGGAAGATAGACTACTACCGGGATTAATAGCCTGTTTGCGCCGAATCGCCGGATAAAAGCGAAGGTACCAGAGCTTGTTCCAAAAGCTGAAGTTTTGGAACAGCCTCACTGGTTTTTGATTCGTAGCGAAGGGTTTAATACCCCGCCCTTTAGGGCGTTCTTAAGGTATTAAACCCTGAGTCTAACCACCACGGGAGAACAAAAACCTCGCCCTTCAGGGCGAGGTTTTTGATTTTACCGGCTTGGTGTAACAATTAGGAGAAAATTGTGGTATACATTAAGGTAGCTTTCCTAAAAACCGAAGTTTTGGGGAAGCCCCATGCTGTTTACGGGTTTTAATACGTTCCCGGAGGTTAAAAATGGACAGACGCGAATTTCTCAAGAAAACCGCCGTCATTGGTTTCGGCGCCGGCTTGCTTCTTTTGCCCAAGGGTCTCCGCGACAGAGCCCTTCTTGCCGCGCAGGAAAACACCTATCCCGACCTCGTGGCGCTCCGGGGAGGGACGCCGGAGGCGATGTTCGACAGGGGAATGAGAGCCATCGGCGGCATGGGGCGTTTCGTCAAAAACGGCCAGACGGTCCTTATAAAACCCAACATGTCGTGGGATCTGTCTCCCCAATACGCCGCGAACACTTCTCCCGGCCTGGTGGCGGCGGTGGTTAAACACTGCCGGGACGCGGGAGCGAGAAGGGTGATAATCATGGATCATTCCCTCGATTACTGGGAGAGCAGCGCCAGAAACAGCGGTATCCTCGCCGCGGCCACGGGCGCGGGCGCGGTACACGCCCCCGCCGAGCGGGAAGGCTACTACCAGCGAATCACCCTCAAGGGAAAGAGGCTGAGGGAAACGATGGTACACGAAACGATCCTGGAATGTGACGTGATGATAAACGTGCCGGTACTGAAACACCATGGCGGGGCCGGCCTTACCGGTTCGATGAAAAACCTCATGGGTTGTGTCTGGAACCGGCGGGTGTACCATTCAAACGGGCTCCAGACCTGCATCGCGGATTTTCTGTACGCTAAAAAACCGGATCTTAACATCGTGGACGCATACCGGGTCATAACCAGAAACGGCCCCCGGGGCGGCTCTCTGGCCGACGTGGCCCAGTTGGATTCGCTGATCATCTCGCCGGATATTGTGGCGGCGGACACGGCGGCCTCCATGCTGGTTGGGCGCAAGCAGGGCGAAGTCGAGTGCGTACGCCTGGCCGCGGCGGCGGGTTTCGGGCAGATGGATCTTTCGAAACTGAATATCGCCCGCATAAGCCTGTAGCATGGAAAAGCCCGCGGAGACCCGCTTCCTTCGCCGCCTTCCGGCCCTGCTGCGCCTGTTCCTCGCGGCCCTGGCGCTGGGTTTTTTTATCTATGCCTACCTTTCAGACGCCCTCAATTCAAACGAAATATTGTCCCTTGCCGTGAAGGGGCAGTTTTCCCCAAGCCTCTACGGGGGCGGCATAGGGGCCGTGGCGATCCTTGGCATTCTTGCCCTTTCCCTGCTTTTCGGCAGGGTCTTCTGCTCCGTCCTCTGCCCCTTGGGAACCTCGCAGGAACTGTTCTGGCGGGCCGGAAATTTTTTACGGGGGCGGGCCGGAAAAAAAGCTAAGGGCCGGAGGCCGGGGATTGTCCGCTCCGGCTACGCGGCCGCGCCGGGGATGCGTTACGCGGCGCCGCTGCTTACCGGTTTGGGCCTGGTTCTTTCGTTTTCCCCGCTCATGATGGCTCTGGACCCCCTCTCCAACTTCGGGCGGGGCCTGGGAGCCTTCCGCGCGCTTATGGGCGGAAAGGCGGAGCCCTTCGGTTTTCTCCTTGCCCTTCCCTTCGTTCTTATCCTTGTCCTCGCGTTTTTTCAGGGCAGGGTGTTTTGCCGCTGGTGTCCTGTCGGCTTGACCCTTGGTTTGCTGTCACCGGCGGCCCTCCTGGGGATGAAAGTATCCTCCCGCTGTGTTTCCTGCGGGATCTGCGAGAAGAAGTGTCCGGCGGCTTGTATGGATTCGCGTTCAAAGCGGATAGACAGCGATGGCTGTGTACTCTGCTTTTCCTGCGCCTCCGCCTGCCCCGGCGGAAGCGTAAGCTACGGCCCGCGCGGGAAGGCGGCCCTTTCCGGTGAATCGCGCCGTGTCTTTTTAAAGGGCGCGGGCAGGGCTTCGGTTCTCTGCGGCGCCGTGTATCTCGCGGGCCCCGGCCTGAGGCTGTTCTCCTCCTCCGGCGCTACGGATACGGCGGGATCGCGGTTCCCCATACTCCCGCCGGGGGCGCTGAACGAGAGGCGGTACCGCGCCTTTTGCGTCGGCTGCCAGGCCTGCGCCTCCGCCTGTCCGGTCGGGATAATCAGGACGCCTTATTCCCCCCGTCCCGTACTGGATTACGCCAAGGCCGGCTGCCAGTATAACTGCGTGGAGTGCGGAAAGGTCTGTCCCACCGGGGCCATACGCCGCCTGGACGTGGAAGAAAAACACCGGACCCGCGTCGCCCTGTCAAGCCTCAGCTTTGAACGCTGCGTGGTCAACACAAAACGGGAGTCCTGCGGGGCCTGCGCGGAAGTCTGCCCCACCGGGGCCATCACGATGATCTCCTACGGCGAGTCGGGCGTTCCCTGGCTCACCAGGCCCGTATTCGATGAACGGTACTGTATAGGCTGCGGCGCGTGCTTTGTCGCCTGTCCCGCCGAGCCCCGGGCGCTCAGCGTCGAGGCCGTACCGGAACAGACGCTTACGGCGGGGGTACGTCCCGCCGATGAAAACGATGAGGGATTCTTGATAGAGAACACGGACGGTTTTCCCTTTTAAAACCCTTTGGTTTTGAAAAGGCCGTTACGGTAATTTAAGGCAGGGAGGTTTTTATGCATCTTGGAGCGGGAGAGATAGCGCTGCTGATAGTTCTGGCGCTGGTGTTGTTCGGGGCGAAGCGGCTGCCCCAGGTGGGCAGGGCCGCCGGAGAAGCCATACGCGAATTCAAGTCCGCGTTTTACGGTATCGGCAAGCCGCCGAAAGCCGGGGAGGAAACAGAGGCCGGGGATTCGGACGGGGACGAAGGGACTTGAGACATGGCGAATGTCCCTGACCGGGGGAAGGGGGCGGGCGAATGGATCGAGCATCTTGAGGAACTCAGGCGCAGGATAATCGCCGTGCTGGTGGTGTTTGCCATCGCGGCCTTCGTCGCCTTCGCCTTTTCCGGCCCCATCGCGGCTTTCCTCACCGCGCCGGTGTCGGACTTGGGGGTAAAGCTCTACACCTTCAATCCCGCCGAGAAATTCATGGCCTACCTCCACCTGGCCGTCTGGACCGGGGCCCTTATCTCCGCGCCTTTCTGCGTCTTGCAGGCCGGGCTTTTCCTGTGGCCCGCCCTTCGGGGAAAGGAGCGGATCTTCGCGCCGGTAGCGCTTATCGCCGTTCCGGCGCTGTTTATAGCCGGCGCGGCGGCGGCGTACCGTTTCCTTTCCCCCGTGGCGCTGCGTTTTTTCCTGCGCTTCGCCGCATCCGACGGTATCCAGCCCCTCTGGGGATTCCGGGAATATCTTGCCATGCTCTACGCCCTGATGCTTGCCTTCGGCCTTCTCCTGCAAGCGCCGCTCCTCTTGCTGTTCGCCTTTGCGCTGGGGATTGTCACGCCCCGGCAGGTGGCTCGCGGGAGGCCCTATATCATCTTCCTGATCTTTTTGGCCGCCGCCATCTGTACTCCCCCGGACGTGGTTTCCCAGGTGGCCCTGGGCGTACCCCTGTACCTGCTCTTTGAACTAACCTTGTTAGCCGGAACCCTGTTCCAGCCCCGGGGAAAAAAGGCCCGCCGCCCCGGGCGGAAGGCCGGACACGATTAAACGTTCTTCCTGAACCGGGCCACGTACATGGGCCCCATGCCCCCGGAAAGGTCGGGCAGGATTATTCTGCCGTAGCGGGTCGCCTCCCCTTCGGGAAAATCGGGAGGATCGAGCCGGACGATACCAGGGGCAAGATCCCCCTCGTCCCCCATTCCGAGCGCCTTCGCGGCCGGCGCCGTCCCGTATTTTTCCAAAAGCCGGCCGGCCACATGGTCGTTCTCCTCCGGGCTCAGGGCGCAGGTGGCGTAGACCAGGGAGCCGCCGGGTTTGAGGAGCAGGAAGGCCGCCGAAAGCAGGGCCCACTGCCGTTGGGCAAGGAAGCGGGGCCGGGCTTTAGTCCACCGGGTCAGGGCCCCGGGATCCGCCAGGACATGGCGCTCGCTGGAACAGGGGGCGTCCAGAAGAATGCCGTCGAAGCGGCCCCAATCCCTTTTTTTGCCTCCCGCGGCGGCGGCGTCAAAGCCGGAAACCCTGACCCATTGTCTCTTTTCCCCGTCCAGGTGGGCGTCCAGCGCGGCGGCGAGCCGCCGCCGCCGTTCCCCTGAAAGTTCGTTGGCCAGGAGCCTTACGCCGCTTCCCATGCGGCCGGCAATGACCAGGGACTTTCCTCCCGGGGCCGCGCAGGCGTCCAGGATCTCCGTCCCTTCTCCGGCCCCGGTTTCGCCGGGAGGCCCGGTTTCCCCCGGAAGCCTGAGGGATCGGGCCGCCAGCACCGAGCCGTAGTCCAGCAGGTAGGGCCTGGCAAGGCCCTCCCCATAGGCTACGGAAGCCGGGGACGCCAGGAGGCTTTCCCGGAGGCCTTGCCAGCGGCTGCCATAGATGTTTTGGTAGTACGCCTCAAAGGCGGGGTTTAGCCGCATATTTCTTTTATGGTACCATACATCCATTGGAGAGGTTTACCATGCCACGGATTCTGGATACCTCCGAGGTGATTCCGGTCATCGCGGAGCTGGTGAAAAAGGCCTGTTACGAACTGGACGACAACTTTATGGATAGCCTGAGGGCTTCCCTGGAAAAAGAGGAATCCCCCTACGGCAGGGACACTATTCAGCTTTTGATTGACAACGCGGAATACGCCAAGGCCGAAGGGATCGCCTGCTGCCATGACACGGGAACCTGCGTGGTCATCATGGAGATCGGCCAGGCCCTGAGCTGGAAGGGCGCGCCCCTTGGGGAGGCGGTGAACGAAGGGGTACGCAGGGGCTATGAGGAGGGATACCTCCGGAAGTCCATGGTGGCTGATCCCCTGGATCGGGTTAATACGGGGGATAACACCCCGGCGGTGTTCCATCCGGAGATTGTGGCCGGCGACCGGGTAACCATTACGGTGATGCCCAAAGGCGGCGGCAGTGAGAACATGGGGGCCTTTTCCACCCTGGTACCCGCGGTGGGGGCCGAAGGGGTAAAGGACTTTGTGCTCAAGACCGTGGAATACGCGGGGGGCAAAACCTGTCCCCCCATGATCGTTGGAGTGGGGATAGGGGGAACCATGGATTACTGTTCCTGGATAGCCAAGAAAGCCCTGCTCCGGCCTATGGGGGAGCGGAACCCTAAACCCTTCTACGCCGCCATGGAGGAGGAGCTTCTGGAGAAGATCAACCGCCTGGGCATCGGCCCTTTGGGCATGGGGGGAAGGGTCACCGCCCTGGATGTCCACATCGAGTACTACCCCTGCCATATAACCGCCCTGCCCGTGGCGGTAAACCTCCAGTGCCACGCGAGCCGCCACGCCCGGGCGGTGTTGTGAGGAATGGGGAATATGCTAAACCCCGCCCCCGGCCTTGAGGCCGGCCAATCCAATCCCGGCGAAGGAAACAGTTTTATGAGCGGCAATATGGTCATTCGTCTGCGTACCCCCCTTACCAGGGCGGATATGGGAGCCCTTGAAATCGGCGACATCCTTGAACTTACCGGAACCATCTTTACCGCCAGGGACGCGGCCCATAAGCGGATGCAAAACGCCTGGAAAGAGGGAAAACCCCTTCCGGTGGATCTGAAAAACCAGTTCATATTCTACGCCGGCCCCTGTCCCGCCAAACCCGGCCGTCCGGTAGGTTCCATCGCCCCGACCACCAGCATGCGGATGGACAGCTTCGTGGAGATGACCTTCGAGCTGGGTATGCTGGGGATGATCGGCAAGGGGGAAAGGTCGGACTTTGTCAGCGGCCTCTGTAGGAAATACGGCGGCGTCTACCTTCTCAGCATAGGCGGCGCTTCGGCCCTTATCTCGAACCAGGTAAAAAGCTGCCAGGTGGTGGCCTGGGAGGATCTGGGAACCGAATCGGTAAAGCGCCTGGAGGTGGAGAACCTGCGGCTTATCGTGGGGATAGACGCCCGGGGCAGGGTATTCCAGACCCGGGAGATCGCCAAGTACCGCAGGTAAATCCTCCCCAAAACCCGGCTGGCTTTGGGAAAGGCTAAATCCATGACGGAAAATCCGGCTTCCGCGGCCACCGGCGCGTTGTTTCAACCCTAAGCGCGGGGCCGGACCGCAATCCGGCGGTCTGTTGTTTGCGGATTTTTTCGGCGGTCTTTGTCTATCGTGGGTGCCAGGCACCCTTACATTGCCATATTTGGACGGCTCACTGTCTTTTGTCTTTTCCCTTACATTCACCGGAAAGATTTTTTTCTATGGCTTCGGCGACTACCCGCTCTATATTGGCGGCAAGCTGCCCCATTTCGCTTACGATGTCCTGCCTGAGCAAGGTAAAGGCATCTTCAGGGCTTGCTTCTACGTTAAAAAGCTCGTGGGGTTCAATATCTAGGGCTATGGCAAGGCGTTCCAGCATTTCGCCGGAGGGGAATTTTCGGGCAAGTTCCAGTAAGGCAAGGTATTGAAGCGACATATCCGCCCGTTCCGCCAGTTTTTCTTGAGTTAGACCCTTTTTCCGGCGGTTTTTCTTTAGATTGGCCGCTAATACCTCTCGTATGCTTACCATGCGTCTCTACAAATTTGCCCTTCATGCTATAATACTTGTTTTTCATTACTTGACTTATTGACCTACATATTATCATTATTGTATGTCAGTTTAATTCTTGTAATATTTTACGGTTTTTAAGCCGTAATTCGGGGAATTACTCCCTAGATCGGGTTATTTTGACCCAATCTTGCTTAAGGGCGGTAAAACTTCAAAAAGGTGTTAATCATGAAGACTGGGTATTTTTGTGCCAAAGTATTTTGGATGGCGGCATTGCTCTGTGCCGTTCTTTCAGCCTGCGGCGGTACTCCGGCTCCCGTCTCCGCCCAGGCGGCACAACCGGCGCCTGCCGGACCCGCCGCGCCTCCGCCGCCGGACGAGTTGGATGCCGCCATCCGGGAAACATCGGACTACCTCAACAAGCAGCTTCCCAAGGGGAACAAGCTGATGATCCTCAACGTCCAGTCGGAGTTTCCGGCCCTGTCGGAATATATTATTGACGAGCTTATCGCCAACACGGTGAATGACCGGATTTTTTCCGTGGTGGACCGGCAGCAGCTTAACACCATCCGGGTGGAACTGGATTTCCAGTATTCCGGCGAGGTGGACGATGAGACGGCCCAATCCCTGGGGCGCATGGCGGGAGCGCAGATCATCATATCCGGGGCGGTTTCCCGGATAGGCGACTTATACCGCCTGCGGGTCCGGGCCTTAAACGTACAGAGCGCCCAGATTACGGGCCAGTTCAACCGGAACATCCCCGAAGGTCCCACGGTTTCCGCTCTGGTACGGAGCCGGGCGACCGGTTATGGCAGCGGCGGGGAACGGGGAGCATCCGCTTCGGCGGCCGCGCCTGTCCCGGTTCCGGCGGTTGTGGCCGAGGTTCCCGCTTCCGCGCCTGCTCCCGAACCAGCGCCTATCCCCACCGCCCCCGCCTACAAAATCGGCGACAAAGGCCCGGCGGGGGGAATCATCTTCTTCGACAAGGGTACCGGTTCCGGGGGCTGGCGATATCTGGAGGCGGCCCCGGCGTACATGGAAACTATTACGCAGTGGGGAAGTGACGGAAACAGGGTAAGCGGAACTAGTGTCAGCGTAGGGCAGGGTAAACAGAACACGCAAGCAATAGTAACCGTCATGCAGCAAAAAAAAGAGAACGGCACGGCGGCGCAGGCATGCCAGCAGCTTGATCAGGGAGGATATACCGACTGGTTTTTGCCGAGCCAGGGAGAGCTTAACCTGATGTATCTTAATCTCAAAAAGAACGGGTGGGGTGATTTTTCTGACGGCTGGTACTGGTCCTCGTCGGAGGACGCTTCTTACGAAGCGTGGGCACAGCGTTTCAGCAACGGTGAACAGAATATGCTCAGAAAACGCCAAACTTATTCGGTGCGCGCCTGCCGGCAGTTTTAGGGCG
>JAITQR010000072.1 GCA_031288815.1 Treponema sp. | reverse complement strand
CAATCATAAAATCAAAAAGGAAAAACTTCATCCCCAGGGCGACAAGAAACGCCAGGAACAACGTTCCGCCGAGCCCCGGCACTTCCCGCCCCGGCGGCGGTTTCCGCGATGCCGGAGATACCCCGTTTGATTCCATATTTGTCTTAGTATAATGCTTTAGACGTATTGTGTCGATAAACCAGTATTATGATCGATACAAACACGGTACAGCGAATCTCCCGGCGCCGGAGGGCTTCACGGCAGAATCCCCTCCTGGCCGGTACGTTTTTTTATTCCGGAACCGTGACAAAGCCGATAAAGGTAATAGATCAGATCAAACAGCATCCCGCCCGGAAACGGCGGGTTCCGGGGAATTCCTTTGGGAAGGATTTCAGCTCCCGCCGTTTTTCCCCCGGATTGCATCTTCCCGAATTGTTTCATCAGACGGTATCCCGTATCCGGCATCGTATCCGGACCCGCGGCCGTTCCGCCGTTTTATCAAGCGCCGATTACGCCGCCGCGGATTACCGTCCGGATGCCCCGGGCAGGATCAACAGGGTATCTGTTGAGGGGGCGGCGGACGCCGGCTTTGGTCCCGCGGTGAAAAACGCGGCGGCCCCGGATGCCGGCGGCGGGGCGCGGCTGTTTGGCGGCGGAGTGCCGGGATCCGGCGGCGGGGCGCGGAGAAGCGCCGGCGCGGCCCAGGCCGGGGCGGCGGAACAGCGCAGGTATACGGTACTCCTGACCGCCACGGCGCTGGTCTTCTGCCTTACCCTTGCCCTGAACCGGAGGATCGGCGATGTTCCCGTCAGCCCCCAGGAGGATTCCTTCTTTCATGGGAATCTGGCCTCCTACGCGGGGATCAGTTCTCCGCCGGAATCCTCCGCCGGAGAGGAGACGATCCCCCTGGATCTGATGGAGACCTTTGAGTGGAGATCCTATACGGTACAGAAGGGCGATTCGGTATCCGGAATCGCGCAGAAATACGCCCTTTCTATGGACGCCATCATCGCCTCCAACGGTATAACCAATGTCAAACGGCTGGCCGCCGGGCAGGCGATCCGAATCCCCAACATGGACGGCATTCCCTATACGGTACGGCGGGGTGACAGCCTGGCGAAAATTTCCGCCCTCCAGGATGTGCCTCTGGAGGTCATCCTTGACGCCAATGATATCCAGCAGGATACCATTGCCGAAGGGACGGTGCTCTTTATACCCGGCGCCAGAATGCGGAAGGAGGACCTTAAACTGGCCCTGGGGGATTTTTTCATCTACCCCATCCGGGGACGGCTGAGTTCCTCCTATGGCTGGCGGAACGATCCGATCAGCGGAGTCAGACGTTACCATGCCGCCGTGGATATGGCCGCCGCCCTGGGGACTCCGGTTAAGGCCGCCATGGATGGTACCATCGCGACGGTGGGAATAAATTCGGTGTACGGGAAGTACATCATCGTCAGTCATAGCAACGGATTCCAAACCATGTACGCCCACCTGAACCTTGTTTCGGTGAGCCAGGGCGCCCGGGTGAATCAGGGCGCAAAGATTGGGGAAGTGGGCAGTACCGGTTACAGTACGGGACCCCATCTGCATTTTGCGGTATATAAAAACGGCAGGGCGGTTAATCCCCTTGATTTTCTTCATTCATAATGTTATGGTAATGGTGTAATGGGGCTATGTAAAAATTACCGGGGGGAATTATGCGTAAACTTGTTTTTATTCTTATTGCGTTCATTGCGGTTGCTAATTTCATACGAGCCTTTGACTATACCGAGGTGGTTTCAGCGTTTTCGGCCGGAAGGGATCTTGCGGGAACCTATTCAAATGCCGGGGGAATATCTTCCGATTTATCCGGTGCGGAAAATGAAACGCACTAACAAGAAAGGCAAGGACGATCCGGCTGTCGTGCCTAAAGATATATCCTTTGAACAGGTGCTTGATGAAACCTGCGATCGGCTCTGGGAGAAAAAGGTACGGTATTCCCTGCGGCGGCTTGCGGAGATGGAAGATGCCCTGGGCAGAATAGAACAGGAATTAAATGAAAAGCTTTTATGAAAAGTTTTTATAGAGGAATCGCCGGCGGCGTTGGTTTTCGCCTGTTCCCGTAGCGCCCCGTGTCAGGCCGGAGAGGAAATATGCGGATGGGATATGTAGGACCTAAGCGCCTGTGGATTCTGCTCCTCGTGATGATACCGGTTTTCCCGCTCTCCGGAAGGATTGCCTTTACCGGGCTGGACCTCTCCGAAGACAGCCGGATGCTCTTCCGCGCCCATTCGGAGGGCGTGGGCGCCCTTGACCAGGAAGCCCTTTTCGTTTCCCGGCTGACCGATCTTTCCCTGACTCAGATAAGCGTCTTTGCCGAAAAGATGGCCCTCGTCGAAAACGGCAGAACCCTCCAGCTGGGAAGCGCCTTTGGCGTCCGGCGGATTCCCCTGACGGGGGGTATGCCCCGGAGCATCCCCGGGCTTCCGGGCTTTACGGAGGGGGTTCCTGCCCTGGGAGGCCGGGTTGAGGAACTGGCCCCTTCCGCCGACGGCAAGTGGCTGCTCCGGGTGGAACCGGTCAGCGCGGCCCTGGGGGATCTCGTCCTTATCGACACCGTGACGGGGAGCCGGACCAAGATCTCCTC
>JAITQR010000046.1 GCA_031288815.1 Treponema sp. | reverse complement strand
GCCTTGATTGTGACGCGGAAGCCTTTCCTCAAGGCGGCGGAAAGGTTCCACGCGGTTACGCAGCTAAGGCGTAATCGTAACTGTCGTTGTTGGCAGTTAAATTTTTGCCTAATCAGGAGATAGGCGCTCCACCTGCAGCCTGTACCCCGAACCGCACCAGTCGAAACCGGTGCACCCCCGGCGAACCGTATAGGAAAGACCCGGGCCGGCAAAAGGCCGCGTCTCCCCTGGATTCACAGACCTTTATAATATAAAAAATTTCCCGGACAGGGTCAAGGACGCGAGCTTCCGCCGGCGGGAGCGGGAGGGGCGAGGCCACGGGAAATTCCCGTACGTTCATCCCGCCCCTCATTCCACCTTGAACCTTGACACCTCTCCCACCAGCATATTGATGCTTTCTTTGTTTTCCCCGCTGATGGTGTTGATCTGGGTCACCGCCACATTGATCTGGTCGGCCCCGCTGGCCATCTCGTTCATCCCGTTGCTTATCTCCTGGGTTAGCAGTTCCAAGTTTTTACTCTCCTCTATCACCTGCTTGCTCCCCTCCAGCATCTCGGCGGAGCTGGTCTTGACCAGTTGGGTGGCCTCGTTTAAGTTCTCGATAGCCTCCAGGATCTGTTTGCTTCCCGAGCTCTGTTCCTCCATGGCGTTGCGGATATTCTCCTCCTGATCCGACACGGTTCTGATTCCGCTGTCTATGGCCTCAAACTTGTTGAGTACACTGTCCGTGGATTTGTTTATCTTGTCGATGGAGTTCTTGATCTTCGCGAGAATCGTAGAAATGGTCTTGGACTGCTCTCCGGAATTCTCCGCCAGCTTCCGTATCTCCTCGGCTACCACCGCAAAGCCCTTGCCCGCCTCCCCGGCGTGAGCGGCTTCCACGGCGGCGTTCATGGACAGAAGGTTGGTCTGACTGGCGATATTCTCCATCACCGCGTTGATCTTCATAAGCCCCTCGGATTCCCTGGCTATCTCCTGAATGTCCGTAACCACTTCCTGAAGTCCCTCGCGTCCCACTTCGGAAGCGTCGATAAGATCCTTCATGTTTTCACCGTTTTTGATCAGGGTCTGGGTAACGGACTGGATGTTGGCGAGCAATTCCTCAATGGCGCTGGAGGACCGGGCCACGCTTTCGCTCTGGCGGTCCACATGGCCGGCGAGCTTATCGATATTAACGGTGATCTGTTCCATGGTGGCGCTGGTTTCAGTAACACTCGCGCTTTGATTGATCACCCGGCCTTTGATACTCTGGATATTGGCGGTGATTTCGTTGATCGCCGAGGCGGTTTCGGTCATGTTACTGGCAAGCTCGTTGCCGATATCGAAAAGGGAGACGGACGCGTTTTTAATGGTAACCACAAGCGCTCTAATCTTTTTCAAGGTCTCATTAAAATACCGGGCAAGGTCGCCGGTTTCGTCACTCGAATTGATGTTGACTGTTTTTGTCAGATCCCCCTCGCCTTCGGATATGTCCTTGAGGGTCAGGGCCACATTGACAATTGGCTTGGCGATGCTGCCGGTAACAAAAAAGGCGATCGCCGACATGACAACAGCCGCCACTACCGCGGTGACAACGGCAAAGGCGATCATGATGTTTATCTCCGCCAGGATCACTTTTTTTTCCGTGCCCAGCATCACGGCCCAGCTTACCCCGGTTTCGCCGATGGTAAACGGATAGATAATCATTTCCAGCTCTTTCTTGAGGAAAGGCGAATAGTTTTCCAGCCGGTATTTTTCTCCCCGCGTTACCGCTTCCTGGACCATGTCGGTATCTTCGTTGAACAAGGGACGGTGGGCGTCCCCAAGGAGCCTCCCGATTTGTTCGACGGCATAACTCGCGACAATGGTAGTGTTATTGGAATAGACGGTCATGGCGGTAATGTCGGGGTTGGTCTTTATGGTGTTGTCCACCACGGGCTGGGTATAAGCGGTGTTTACGTTCACCCCGACCCGGCCTACCACCTCGCCGGTCTTGCGGAAAACAACCGGTACGCTGACTTTTACGGTATAGGTGGTCTTGCCCTGCGTATTGAGAGGTACCGGATCATCAATTATTTCCTTCCGCGCGTTGGGGCCATTGATGATCGCCATCATACCCGGTATATCGTCAAAGCTCAGGTGTTCGACGGTTCCCGTCCGCTGGGTGGTATACCAGGGAACCCACTGACCGGTTTCAGTGTTGCCGGGGGCCCCGGCAAAAGAAGCGTCCAGGCCCGGGTCTATGGTGTTTGGCTTAAAGACCGCGAAAATACCGGTTATCCGTTCATTGGAAACAGCGACCGATCGTATAAACTGATCGAAACGGGCGCGCTGTCTGCCCGGTTCGGTTTCGTCATAATCCGCCATCCCGTCCGCCAGGGTATGGGCGATCCGCAGATACGTCTCGTACCGTGTTTGGATAATCCGGGACTGTTCAGCGGCAAGCCGTTCCTGGCTTTCCAGGGCGGTGGCCATTTGCGTTGAGGACGCGATACTGAGCAGGATAATAGACAGGGATAGTCCGAAAGCGATTATAATCGCAATCACGACGAGAATTAAACGATGCCTTAGTTTCACAGACGCCTCTCCTTTCCGTTGGCGGGAATCATTAGCGTTGTTCGGAACTGAAGTTTCCGGACAACAACCGCTTAGAAACATTTACAATTTCGGTAATTTGTCCGGGAAATACTTGGTTCGCGTACAAGGAAGCGGCGATTAAATAAAAAACATCCAAAAAATTAAAAGAAACATCAAACATGCGATGTCTCATCAGGAAGCGGAATGTCTTATGATACGGTTTTTGGTTGTGGATTTAAAGACGGGTACGATAGTTCCGCGATGCTTTCTAAACGCAACCGTTCCAAAACAGAGCGTTTTGGAACGGTTGCGATAATCGGTTTGCCGGGCGGCAGTATCTAGCGGTTGTAGGCGAAACGGGTCCCCGCCAGGGAGCGCCAGACTTCATCACAGGCGTCCAGTGTCTCTTTCCCGGGGAGTTCTCCTTCCAGGGAAGCGATGTTCTGCCTGATCTGTTCAAGCCGGCTTACCCCGCTGATGATGCTGGTAACTACCGGCTGGGCGGCGCACCACTTCATCGAAAGTTCCAGAAGGCTCATACCGGCCCCAGAGGCGATTCCCGCCAGCTTTTCCACGGCCCCGAAATTCTCGTCCGACCAGTACCGATCATAGTAGTTCTGGTTGTTGGCAAAGCGGGTGTTCTCCGCGGGTTTGCCGGGCCTGTGCTTTCCGGCCAGGAAGCCTCCGGCAATGGGGTTATAGATCGCCATGCCGATCCTGTGTTCTTTCAGGAAAGGGGCCAG
The DNA here is from genome assembly GCA_031288815.1 of Treponema sp. The sequence continues at coordinate 4,839 of JAITQR010000046.1, read as the reverse complement.
TTCCGCTTCCAGTCCGCGGGTAATGAGGTTATACACGTTCTGCGAAATAACCGGACCCGCGTAGCCCCGTTTGTCGCAGATATGGAGTATATCCGCCATCTGCCATGCCGCGTAATTACTCACCGCCACATAGCGGATCTTGCCGGCCCTGACCAGGCTGTCCATCGCGTCAAGGGACTCCTCGATATCCGTGTTGTAATCGGGGGCGTGCATGTAATAGATGTCGATATAATCGGTGTCGAGCCGTTTAAGGCTTGCCTCCACAGCCGACAGGATATTGCGGCGGCTTAAACCGGCGTCGTTCGGGTCCTTTCCCATCTGACCGCGGACCTTGGTGGCAAGGATCATCCTGTCCCGGCGGCCCTTGAGCCATTTCCCGACGATGCGTTCACTCTCGCCCTGGTTGTAGACGTTGGCGGTGTCAAAAAAATTGACGCCCTGTTCAAAGGCGTAGTCCATGATGGCGATGCTGTCCGGCTCGTTGGTCTGGCCGCCGAACATCATGGTTCCCAGGCTTAACTGGGATACGGTAAGACCGGTTTTGGGAAGCTGCTTGTAGCGCATGACATCCTCCTTGTTCATACATTTGATTCATTGTACCGGAGTTCATTTTTCGCCTTCCCCGTTCATCGGGACGCCCCGGTAGACGATTCTATCTTAAAGGTTAACGTTAAGGTTAAGTCAAGGGGAAAAGCGAAAAAGATTTTTTCCATGTTTTAGAAAACAGGCGTTAAACCCCTTGACTTAATGTTGATTTCAAGATTTATTGTAGTATCAATATTCCGCCATGAAGGCGGAGGAATCATCTCGAAAGATGGAATCGTAAAGACACCGCCGTATGAAACGGGGGGCTTTATGGTTCTTTTTTTTGTTTAAACGGCTCTTCCCATCTGTTTTGGGACAGGCCGGATACCGAAAACGGAGGAATACTATGCACATGGCTGATGCTTTGCTGTCCCCCGCGGTGGGCGGCGTTATGCTTGCCGCCAGCGTCGGGGCTATCGGATACGCGGTTAAGAAAACCTCGGATACCGGCGATGACCGGAAGATCCCCATTATGGGTGTTCTCGGGGCTTTTGTTTTCGCCGGGCAGATGATCAATTTTACGATTCCCGGTACAGGCTCCTCGGGGCACATAGGAGGCGGTATCCTGCTGGCCGCCCTCCTTGGGCCGTACCCGGCGCTCCTCACCCTGGCGTCGGTGCTGCTGATCCAGTGTCTTTTTTTCGCGGACGGGGGCCTTCTTGCCTATGGGTGTAATGTATTTAACATGGGGGTGATCGCCTGTTTCTTCGCCTACCGCCTGATCTTTAAGCCCCTTGTAAAAGACGGCTTTTCCAGGGGGCGTATTGTTCTCGCCTCGGTGCTGGCCGTGGCGGGGGGGCTCCAGGCCGGGGCCTTCTGCGTGGTGCTTGAAACGCTGATTTCGGGGGTCACCGAACTTCCCTTCGGAACCTTTGTGCTGCTGATGCAGCCCATTCACCTGGCTATCGGGATTGTGGAGGGCCTCGTGACCGGAGCGGCGCTTTGTTATGTCCAGGCCATAAGGCCGGAACTCTTGGACAGGGCGGGGCAAAACGCCCCGGTTCCCGCCGGTATTCCCCTCACGAAAGTTGTCGTCAGTTTTATTGTGCTTGCCGCTGTAACCGGCGGGCTGCTCTCGCTCTTTGCCTCGGCGTATCCTGACGGCCTTGAATGGTCCATGGAGAAAACCGCCGGCACAACGGAACTTGAGCGGGAAGGCCCGGTATATGAAGCCGCCGCTTCGGTGGTTGAAGCTACCGCCTTCATGCCCGACTACGGTTTTGCCGGTGACGAGGCAGGGAACCCCCTGGGAACCACCGTGGCGGGGATTATTGGAAGCGGCATTACGGTACTTATCGCCTGCGGTATAGGTTTCCTGATCAGATTGGGAAGAAACAGCCGGAACGGGTCTCGGGCCGCCTAACGGCCCGTCGCGTCTGTGGATTTCTACCGCAAGGCCGGGGGAATCGGCCGTCTTGAGGTCCTGGCTTCGGGGGACTCACCGGTACACCGGCTTCACCCCGGAGCGAAGATCGTTACTACCCTGGTGTACATAGGGGCGGTCGTTTCCTTCCCCGCCCGGGATTTGAGCGGGCTGGGTATCTTTATCCTCTACCCCGCGGTACTGATGTCCCTTTCGGGAACTCCCTGGAAGGCCCTTCTTGCCCGGCTTCTCGTAAGCCTGCCCTTTGCCCTCACGGGGGCGATAGGCAACCTGGTTATGCTGAGGGAGCCGGTTTTTTCTATCGGCGCTTTTACCGTGACCGCGGGGATGCTGTCTTTTTTTTCGATCCTGTACCGGACTTTTCTCGCGGTTCTGGCGGCCCTGATCCTCGTCGCCACAACGCCTTTTCCCGATTTTATCCGGCAGCTCGGGCGTATGGGGATGCCCAGGATTTTCTGCCTTCAGACAACTATGACCTGGCGTTACCTGAGCGTTCTGCTCTCGGAAGCCGGGACGATGTATACCGCGTATCTGCTCCGGTCGGAGGGGCGGAAAGGGATCGGGATGAAAAACATGGGGAGTTTTCTCGGCCTGCTTCTGGTACGCAGTTTTGACCGGGCCGGGCGGGTGTACCAGGCGATGAAAAACCGGGGCTTTGACGGCGCCCGCCATACCGGCGCTGTCCGTCCGCTCCGGCTTTCAGACGGGCTGTTCGCCGGCGGTATCTGTAGCGCCGCGGTATTCTTCCGGCTTTTTAACGCGGGTGATTTTCTGGGCGGAATACTTGCCGGGTTTGGCGGCGGGTAACATGGCGGAATTACTCGTAGAGGCAGAGGATCTGACGGTCGGTTACGATTCCGGCGCGTATGATTTGCCTCATCCGGCAAACCGGAAGGCGGCTGTTGAGGGGATCAGCTTTTCTGTTGAGCGGGGGGAGAAGCTCGCCCTTATCGGCGCGAACGGGGCCGGCAAATCGACCCTCCTTCTCGCCCTTGCGGGGGCGCTGCTTCCCCAGGAGGGGAGTTTATACGTAGGCGGCGTCCGGGCGGGCAAGGACACGGTGCGGGAAATCAGACGGAAAGCGGGTATGGTCTTCCAAAACCCCGACGATCAGTTTTTTATGCCCACCGTGGAGGAAGACATCTGTTTTGGCCCCCGGAATTACGGCCTTGGGGAGGACCGTATCAGGGAGAAGCTTGCGGCCCTTCTCAAAAGTCTCGGCATTGAGGGGCTTAAGGAACGCAGCGCCCACAAGCTTTCCGGCGGGGAAAAGCGGCTTGCCGCGCTGGCGGGAATCCTGATCATGGAACCGCCCCTGCTGCTTTTGGATGAACCGACCTCGTTCCTCGATCCCCGTTCCCGGCGCGGGCTTATGGGAATCCTCAAAAATCTGAACCAGACCATGATTATTGCCACCCACGATCTGGACATGGCGCGGGATCTTTGTTCAAGGGCAATCGTCTTAAGGGAGGGCAGGATCGCCGCCGGGGGCGGGCTTGATACGCTTTTACGGGACAGCGCTCCGCTTGAAGCGTGGGGGCTTTAGGGCGGTCGTGATCTGCCGTCAATTTGGCGGTAGTGGTATGCGCCCCTTGACTTAATGTTGACGTTAACTTTTATACTGGCATTGATTTCCCGCCATGAAGGCGGGGGGCCATCCTGAAAGACGGGGTGTAAAGCCGCCGCAAGAAGCGGGGGCTATGATTCCTTTTTTGCCTCAAGCGCCTGTCCCTGGATTCTGGTTTCGGGACAGCGACTTTATGCGCGCATAAACGAAACGGAGGAACAGGTAAGATGATCTATCGTCAATTCGGAAATACCGGGATTAACGCATCGGCTGTCGGGCTCGGTACCTGGAACATCGGCAATCATTGGGGGGAGATAAACGAAAACACCGCTTTTTCGGTTATCCAGACTTCTCTTGAGGCGGGGATCAATCTTTTTGATACCGCGGAGGTTTACGGCATACCCCACGGCCTTTCCGAGGAAAGGCTCGGTAAAGCCCTTTCGGGGAAACGCCACCGGGTAACTGTTGTCAGTAAAACCGGCCACTGGGGGAACAGCACCAATCAAAAAGTCCCGATGACCACAAAAGATATGTTTGTCCTCTGCTGCCACGCTTCCCTCCACCGGCTCAGGACCGATTATATCGACGTGTACCTCTGCCACATCAACGATCTGCCCGAGGAGGAGACCGACCGCTATCTGGAAGGTTTCGAGGAACTGAAACGCCGGGGGCTTATCCGCTTCTACGGAATATCCACCGATCATCTGGAAGTGCTTAAGCGCTTCAACAAGCATGGTACCTGTCAGGCGGTGGAACTGGAGTATTCCCTGATCAACCGAAACGCCGAAAACGGGCTTCTGGATTACGCCAGGGAAAATGAAATGGGCGTACTTATCCGGGGGCCTCTGGCGAAGGGCGTCCTTTCGGGGAAGTACAACCGGGAATCGACTTTTACCGACACGGTGCGGACTGCCTGGAACGAGGGAGGCCCGGGCCGGGAGAATTTCAACTGGCGCATGGAGCGGCTGGAGAAGATTCTCGCCAAGTTGCCCCGGGAGGGGCTTGCCGAAAGGGCGATCCGCTTTACCGCCAGCCATCCGGCGGCCCCGGTGTCTATTCCCGGGGCGAAGTCCCCCGAACAGGCCCTGGCAAACGCCAGGGCAGGGGACCGGCTTTTCAGCCCGGAGGAGCTGGCCGCTTTCCAGGGTCTGTAACAAATACTATAGGGAGTGGAGCTGAAATCACTGACACGGCGCTGGATTGGCGGTATTAAGCCCCAACTGATGGAGTACGCGTGTAAAGACAATATCCCTATTCCACCTTGAACTTGGACACTTCCCGGACCAGCACGTCGATGCTTTCC
>JAITQR010000365.1 GCA_031288815.1 Treponema sp. | reverse complement strand
GGCCAGGTGTTCAAAGAGCCGGTTTTCCACGATGGTTTCGATGTTTTCCCGGGTAAGGGATTTCCGCTGGATTTCCAGGAACATCCCCTTGGATACCTTTTCCAGGATCGATTCCGGATCTTGCAGGGTGTGATCCGACCAGACCCCTGCGGCGATAAAGGCCGAAAGCTCGCTCCCCCTCAGATGGGGGCAGTGTCCTTCCACGGGAAAGAAGGGCCGTTCCCCTTTGAAGGCCGCCAGGATCTCCCTGGTTCGGTTCTCTTTTCCAAGCCCGGCTGACTCCGCGCAAAGCTCTTTCGCGTTCATCATCTCCCCCAGGCAGAGGATCCGGGGATCTTTTGCCAGGGCCGCGACTTCCTCCGGCCCGATAAGTCCCCCGGTGGTTTCCAGGGCAGGGCTGGTGGAAGGCACCGAGGAGGGGATGCCGTAGAAAATGTCCAGGGGGGTTTGGGCTTCCATAAAGCGCCGTATCCCCTCGATGCCGAAGACGTTGGCTATCTCGTGGGGATCAGCCACCACCGTGCAGGTTCCCCAGGGAAGAACGGCCCGGGAAAATTCCCGGGGACTGGTCATGGAGCTTTCGATGTGCATGTGGATGTCCACCAGGCCGGGGATAAGGTAAAGCCCCTCCGCGTCCAGTTCCTCCTCCCCCCTTACCGGGAGGCTCTCCCCGATATCCCGGAAGATCCCGTCCCTAAGGAGGATCTGCTTCTTTTCAAAAATTTTCCGGTAAACGTTAAAGACCCGCGCTCCCCTGATTAGCATAAACATTCTCCCGCCGCCCCGGCTTATCCCGCAGCCGGCCTGGTTCCGGGGCTTTCTCATTTAATTGCCTTTAAATAGCTGACGATAGTATAATAATTCATATCCACAAAATAGCCATGGGTAGGGCGATATTTGTCCGCGGATCCGTCCGCTTTGGGGAAGAAGGGGTATGATTCGTATCAGGGGTGGTGAATCATGGGAAGAGTTGTCGTATTAATATTCCTCATTTTGGCTCTCGCGGCGGGGGGTCTTATCTGGTTCGACTACCTCAACGTAATTGACGCGAAAACGGCGCTTGCCCCGGTGTACCGCCTGATTGGGCGGGAAGGCCGCTCCCAGCCCGAAACGGAGGAGGAGGAACTCCTCTCGCTGGACGCGGAGCGCCTGACGATCAGGCTGGAAGCCCTGGATCTGCGCGGCCGGGAACTGGACAGCCGGGAGCGGCAGATCCAGGCCCGCTTCGCGGAGATCGAGCAGATGGCCCAGGAGCTGGAGGAACGCCAGAAAGCGCTGGATGAGCGGGAAAATTCCTTCAATGCTTTAGCCCAGGAAGCCGAAACTAAAGAGAGGAATGTAGAGGTAAACGCCCGGCTCCTGAACGGCATGGACCCCGAAAGAGCGGTGGGAATCCTTACCGCCATGGACGACCAGGACATTATCGATATATTCCGGAAAACCGAAGAAATAGCCCAGGCGGAAGGGACCAATTCCATTGTGTCCTACTGGCTGTCTCTGATGGCCGAAACCGCCGAAGGGGCGGCCCGGGCGGCGGAGATACAGCGTAAGATGCTTACCCGGCCGCCCAGTCTGAATTAAAAGCCGAAGGACCGACCCGATCCTCCGGTAAACGCGGGAACTTCCGCTGAAGTTCCAAGGAGGTTGGGCGGTGATAGCCACCCAAATAGAATCTTTATCACAAGAGTTAAGGAGCCCCGAATTATCCCAGGGGCTCTGGACAGGGAAAAAAGGCAAGAAAAACGTATCCGGCCTCTTCTCAAAGCTCCTTTCCGGCTTGCTTAAAAACCCCGGAGAGGGCCTTTCCGGGGTCTTCCCGGAAGATGCCGGGGAAGGCGGAAAGCCGGGAGCGAGGATCGGTAAGGGGCCGGATAAAACGCCGGGGAAGACGCTTGGCGAAATAGCCGGTAAAAGGCCGGACAAAACCCCCGGCGGAAAATTCCCCGGTAAGACGGAGGGTCAAAAGGCCCCCGGAAGCGGCTGGGGACTTTCGCCCGGCCGGGGAAAAGGGGCCGGGACGGAAGAAGCCGGGGCCCTTAAAAAAACGGCCGGAAAGCGGAAGGGGGAGGAAGCGGGAGAAGCCCTGTACCTCCCCGGCGGGGCCGGAATACTCGCCGGGAAGCGCGTCCCGGAGGATCCGGGCAGGGCCGCCCCGGACGGGGAAGGCGCGGAATCCCTTGTTTTGGGGGAAGAAATCTCCTTCCCCGAAGATCCGGAGGCTTCCGGGCTTATCCGGGGAACGGCTTTTTCCGGTTCCGGTCTGGACTCCCCCGATTCGGGAGAAGCCGCGGCCGGGGACCGGGGGAACAGGATTCCCCAGGGGGCGGAGGCTTTTTCCGGCCTTGGGGGGAAGGCGGGGGAAGCGTCCCGCTTCGCCGAAGGCGGGCCCGGCCTTGACGGCGCGGGAAAAACGGAAAAAGAGCTAAAACGGCCGGCCGAGACCCGGAAGACCGAGCGGCGGCGGGAACGGCCCGTGGTATTGGAGACCAGGGATCTCCGGGACGGCCAGGACGCCGGGGCCCTGAGCCTTAAAGAGGGAAGCTCCCCGGAGGGGAAACGGCTCTCCGCTCAGGAGATCGGCCTTTCCGTGGAGCTGAAAAACGAGAGCCGGGGCAGCGAGAGCGCCTCTTCGGGCGGGGAAAAAACCCTGCCCCAGGCTTTTGAGGACATTCTTGCCCGGGAGCTTCACCAGAACCTGAACGGCGACATTGTCCGGCACGCCTCGGTAGTCCTGCGGGACGGGGGGGAGGGGCTCATCCGCCTGTCCCTTAAGCCCGATACCCTGGGCAATGTAAAGATACGTTTGGAAATGGCCGAAAACAAAATCACCGGGCACATTGTCGTGGAAAGCGACGAGGCCCTGCGGGCTTTTGAACGGGAAATTGGCGCCCTGGAGCAGGCGTTTAAGGATTCGGGCTTTGACAGCGCGGACCTGAACATGTCTCTGGCTTCCGGCGACCCCGGCGCGGATCGGCGGCGGGAAGATGGGGAAGGTCCCTTCTTTTCGGAACGATTCGCCGCGGAACGGGCGGCTTCCCGCTACGACGCCTTGACGGAAAAAACGGATGTGTTGTTTGCCATAGGATCGGCAAACGGATTGAAGCCAGGGAATGGGCGTATTTCGGTAAATCTACTCATTTAGGAGAGTACGACGCATGGCGATTCAATCGGTTCTCAGCGCCGGCGAAAAGGCGGATCTGGAAATACTGATCCGCGATCACAACGGCAAGACCAATCAGGGCCGCAACCCCCAGCAGAGTCTTGGGAGGGACGACTTCCTCAAGATCCTTCTCACCCAGCTTTCCCACCAGGACCCCACGGCCCCCATGGAAGACAAGGAGTTCATCGCCCAGA
>JAITQR010000363.1 GCA_031288815.1 Treponema sp. | reverse complement strand
AGGCGGTCTCCATCCCCGCCGCCTCAAGGGCCGCGAGGAGCTGCCGGGTAAAGTGGAGTCCCGCGGTGGGGGCCGCCGCGGAGCCGGTCCGGGAGGCGTAAACGGTCTGGTACCGATGGCTGTCGGAAACCTGGTCTTCCCGCCTGATATAGGGCGGCAGGGGTATGTGTCCGTACCGCTCAAGCCAGGCCTCGTCGATGGGCCGGTCGAAACGGAGCAGCCTGAACTCCCCCTCCTCCCCGGCGATCTCCGCCGTCACCTCATCGGCGGGGCCGGCAAACACATAGCGGCTGCCCGGCTTGCGGCGCTTGGCGCGCCGGCTCATAACCCGCCAGAGGCTGCCGCCGGCATCCAGCTTGTCAAGGAGGAGGAATTCCACCTCCGCCCCGGAGACCGGGGATTTACCCAGGAGCCGGGCCTTACGGACCCGGGAATCGTTGAACACCAGAAGGGAGCCGGGTTCGAGCAGGCCGGGAAGATCCCCCACCACGCGGTGCTCCCGGCGGCCCCTTGCCCGATCCAGAACCATAAGCCGGGATCGCCCCCGTTCCGCCGGGGGATACTGGGCGATGAGTTCCTCGGGGAGATCAAAGGAAAAATCGGAAAGCTTCAAAAGAGGGAGCCCCCGTTTCCGCCTCCCCGGTCAAGGCGGAGGTGTTCGTAGGCCAGTGCGGTGACCATGCGGCCCCGGGGGGTACGCTGGACAAGCCCCGCCTGGATGAGGTAGGGCTCGTAGTAATCCTCCAGGGTATCCACCGATTCACCGATAGAGATGGCCAGGGTTTCGGCGCCTACCGGGCCGCCGGTGTAACGATCGATTATAATCCGCAGAATCTCCCGGTCATGGCTCTCCAGGCCCAGGGAATCGACCCCCAGCCGCCTGAGCCCGTCCTCCACCACCGGGAGGCTGATGGCGGAACTGCCGCTGAACTGGGCGAAGTCCCGCAGGCGGCGCAAAAGCCGGTTCACAATCCGGGGGGTTCCCCTGGCCGAACGGGCCAGAACCGCCGCGGCCTTAGCGTCGATGGCGATCTCCAGTATCCCGGCGGAACGGCGCACGATGGCCTCCATCTCCTCCCCCTGGTAGTAGTTAAAGCGGCAGGTAATACCGAAGCGGCCGGTCAGGGGGCTTGAAACATTCCCCGCCCTGGTGGTGGCCCCCACCAGGGTGAAGGGCTGAAGGGGGATACGCAGGGTCCGCGCGTGGGGGCCCTGGCCGATCACGCAGTCAAGCATGTAATCCTCCATGGCGATGTAGAGCATCTCCTCTATGGCGGGCTTGAGCCGGTGGATCTCGTCGATAAAAAAAACATCGTGCTTGTTCAGATTGGTAAGGAGCCCTATCAGATCCTTGGGCTTGTCCAGGGCCGGGGCCGAAGTCTGAATAAAACCGGTTCCCAGCTCGTTCGCCACCACCTGGGCCAGGGTGGTTTTTCCCAGGCCCGGAGGCCCGATAAGGAAGAGGTGGTCCAGGCTTTCGTTCCGTTCCCTGGCGGCGGAGATAAAAACCTCCAGGTTATCCTTTATGGCCTTCTGTCCCAGGAAATCTTTCAGGATCCGGGGCCTGAGGGAAAGATCCTTGTTGTCTTCGCTCATGGGGGTTTCGGGATGGAGGATGTCGGATTGCTTCTTTCCCATTACGGCGGTACCTTCTCTCGACAGGCTGCTAGCGGACGCCGCTTAAATAGGCGATGGCCTTTTTGATAAGGAGGGCTTCCCTCTCCGGCCCCGGAACGCCGGAGCCAAGCTCCCCCGCGGCCTTGCCCAGGGCGTCCTGGGCTTCCCGCCTTTCGTAACCCATCCCCGCCAGAGCCTCGACCAGGTCCCCGTAGGGGGAAGCCGTATCTTCCCCCTTAACGAGTTTCCCCCGCAGGGCAAGGATCATCTTCTGGGCGGTCTTCTTCCCCAGGCCGGGCACCCGTTCAAGCCGGCCCAGATCTTCCGCCTCCAGCGCCTCCTCAAGCTCCTCCTGATCGATGCCGCCCAGGATCTTAAGCCCCCCCTTGGGGCCGATGCCCTCGACCTTGATAAGTTCCAGAAAGGTAGACCGCCGCTTTTCGTCGGCAAAGCCGTAAAGCCTCATCTGATCCTCCCGGTGGTAGAGCCAGGTGAAGAGCCGGCCTTCCTCCCCCAGGGGGGGAAGCTTCCCGATATCGGCGGCCGGTACGGCAATATCCCACTCAACGCCCCCGGAAAGGATAAAAACACTGTCGGGATTTTTTCCGGTTATAGTCCCCCGGATGCTGTTGAACATGGAAAAAGGATAACCCGGGAACAGGGGAGTTTCAAGGACGGGCTATGGCCGGCCCGTTGTGGGCGGCGCAAATCGCCGCGGCCAGGGCGTCGGCGGCGTGATCCGGCTTGGGGACGGATTCAAGTCCCAGGATAAGGCGGACCATTTCCTGCACCTGCTCTTTCCCGGCCCTGCTTACGCCCGCCACCCCGATCTTGATGGCCCCGGGGGTAAATTCCGTTACCTCCAGCCCCCGCTGGACCAGGGCCAGGGTAATAACCCCCCGGGCTTCCGCCACCGCCATGGCGCTGCTAACGTTCTTGCCGAAGTACAGGTTCTCGATTGCCCCTTCCCGGGGCTTGTAGGTTTCCAGAACCCCGCATATTTCCCGGTAAATAAAAAAAAGGCGCTCCCCCCGGGGGCGGGACGCCTCTGTCTGGACGCAGCCATGGGCAAGGTAACGAAGCCGGTTCCCCGACACCTCCACAAGCCCCCAGCCGGTGGAGGCCAGGCCCGGGTCCAGGCCAAGGATGCGGAAGGGTTTTGAGCCCCGGTTCCGGGAAGGCCCGGCTTCCGCCTTTTGAAGCAACCCGCCGCCGGAGCTTCCCCTACTCGGCCTCAAAACCTTCGGGAATTTCGATGTTGGAATAGACGTTCTGCACGTCGTCGTTTTCCTCGAGTCTTTCGATAAGCCTTAGGGCCTTGGCCGTACCCTCGTTGTCCAGGGCAATTTCCGCCTCCGCCACCATGCTTACCTCGGCGCTCATGGTCTCAAAATTCTTGGCCGAAAGGACGTTGACCGCCGTCTCAAAATCTTCGGGATTGGTGGTCACTTCGATGATTCCGTCGGAAAGGCTAACATCCTCCGCCCCGCCCTCCAGGGCCGCCTCCATCACCTGATCCTCGGTGTACTTCTCCCCGTCCAGGGTAATGATCCCCTGGCGCTTGAAAAGCCGGGAAACCGAACCCGCCGTGGCAAGCTGTCCCCCCGCCCGGGTAAGAATGTTCCGCACATCCGCGGCGGCCCGGTTTTTGTTGTCCGTCAGCACCTCGATCAGCACCGCCACGCCGCCGGGGGCGTAGGCTTCGTAGGTCAGCTCCTCGTAGTTGACCCCTTCCAATTCGCCGGTTCCCTTCTTAATGGCCCGATCAATGTTGTCCTTGGGCATATTGGCGCCCCGGGCCTTAATGATAGCCGTCCTCAACCGGGGATTCCCTTCGGGATTACCCCCGCCCATCCGCGCCGCGATGGAAATTTCCTTGATCAACTTGGTAAACATCTGGCCGCGTTTCGCGTCCGCTGCGCCCTTAGCGTGTTTAATAGTCGCCCATTTACTGTGGCCCGACATAGAAACTCCTTATACTTTGGAAAAAAAATAGTCTAAAACAATAATACCAGAAAACTGAAAAAAGGGAAAGGGCCGGGAAAGAGCCGAAACACTTGAGGCTTCCCCGAAACTCGGTTAGTTTTGAACCGGGAGGCTTTCCCAAAGCCCCGGTTTTGGGGAAAAAGCCGCGTTACGGGAGGGAAAAGGTGAGCCAGGAAGAATTCGGGATAGGCGGCCGGAAATTCGGGAGGAAGAACGCGCTTATCGTGGCGGAACTGGGTACCGGCCACGGGGGAGACCCGGTAAAAGCCCGGGAGCTTTGCGACGCCGCCAGGGAGGCCGGGGCGGACTGCGTCAAATTCCAAATCGTCTACGCCGACGAGATACTCCACCCCAAGACCGGGGAGCTAAGCCTTCCCGGGGGGAAGATCCGGCTCTACGAGCGTTTCAGGCAGCTTGAGGTTCCCCCGGAATTCTTCGCCGGCCTCAAGGAGTACGTTGAGAGCCGGGGCCTCATCTTCCTCTGCACCCCCTTCGGGCCCCGGAGCGCCGCGGAACTCAAGGCGCTGAATCCGGTTCTGGTAAAAATCGCCTCGCCGGAACTGAACTACACGGCGCTTTTGAGGGAAACGGCCCGGTGGGGACTGCCGTTGCTCCTTTCAAGCGGGGTCTCCAAATTGGGGGACATTGAGGAGGCTCTGTCCCTGCTGCAAGCCGGCCGGGCGGCGGAGGACGGACCCGGGGGGGTTCCGGTTTGCCTGCTCCACTGCGTCACCGCCTACCCCGCCCCGGAGAGCGACTACAACCTGCGGGTACTGGGGAATCTGGCCGCAATTTTCGGGCTCAGCGTGGGGCTTAGCGATCACAGCATGGACCCGGAACTGGTTCCCGCCCTGGGGATCGCCATGGGGGCGGCGGTGCTGGAGAAACACTTCTGCCTAAGCCGGAACGATCCGGGGCTTGACGACCCCATCGCCCTGCCGCCGGAGGACTTTAGCCGGATGGTTCGGGCGGCGCGCCGGGCCCAGGCCGCCGGGCCGGAAGAGACCGTGGCGGCTCTGATCGCGGAACGGGGGAAAAGCCTGGTGGAAGCCGTTCTGGGAGACGGGGTTAAGCGCCTTGCCCCCTCGGAACTGGCGAACTATGAGCGGACCAACCGTTCCCTCCACGCCCTGCGGGATATTTCCACGGGGACGGTCATCGGCCCCGGCGACTTTGCCGTACTGCGGACCGAAAAGATCCTGCGGCCCGGCCTTCCCCCTTCCTGGTCGGAGCGGATCTGCGGCAGAAGGGCCCGGCACTTCATCCCCTCGGGAGAGGGTATCCGTTTCGAGGATCTGGGCTGATCCGCCGCGGTTCCGCGGGCCTTGGCGCCGAACTGGTGTCTGACACTACATCAAGGGCGCGAATAGGCGCAGCACGTCGGGAACCACCCGCTGGAAGACGTTCCTGGCGCAGTCGGTCGGCGTAATCTCATGGCAGCGGGGCAGGGTGGCAAGGAAGTCCTCCTTGACCGCCAGTACCGTGGGGCTGTCGTAGACCAGTACCCCGCATTCAAAGTGAAGGTAGAGGCTGCGGAAGTCCAGGTTGGCAGTCCCCACGGAGGCGATCCGGTCGTCGGAGACGAAGGTCTTGGAGTGGTTGAATCCGCTGGAGTACTCGTAGACCCGCACCCCGGCGCTGATAAGCTCCCGGTAATAGGATCGGGAGGTAATGGCCACGATTTTTTTATCCCAGCGGTGGGGGGTGACGATCCGCACGTCGATCCCGCTCTTCGCCGCCAGGGTCAGGGCGGATATCATGTTGTCGTCCACCACCAGGTAGGGGGTGTTGATGTACACGTACTTCCTGGCCCTGTTGATGATCTGGATATAGACGTGCTCCCCCACGTTCTCCTCGTCAATGGGACTATCCGCGTAGGGCTGGACAAAGCCGTCGGACTCCACGGCGCAGGGGGTGTCCCTCCAGGGGTAGAGGGCCCGGTAATCCTCCTTCCGCCGGGGATCGAGGTTCCACATCTGGAGGAAGATCAGGGTAAGGGACCAGGCCGCTTCCCCCCGGAGCATGATCGCCGCGTCCTTCCAGTGGCCGAAACGCTCAATGGCGTTGATGTACTCGTCCGCCAGGTTCACTCCCCCGGTAAAGGCAAGCTTGCCGTCCATGACGACAATTTTCCGGTGATCCCGGTTGTTCTGCAGGGACGAGAGGATGGGCCGGAAGGTGTTGAAGACCTGGCAGCGGACGCCCACGTTTTCCAGGCGCCGGTTGAAATCCGGCGGAAGGGACATGAAGCAGCCCAAATCGTCGTACAGAAGCCTGACATCAAGCCCGGCCCGGGCCTTTTTCTCCAGGATCGGGAGAACGGCCTCCAACATCTTTCCCTGCCGGAGGATAAAGAACTCCAGGAAGATGTAACGCTCCGCCTTTTCCAGTTCCTCAAGCAGGCGCGCGAAAAAGGCTTCCCCCGAGGGGAGATACTCCGTCCGGGTACGGGCGTAAACGGGAAAACCCGCGCAACGCTCCAGGTACCGGGCCTGGGCCAGAAAATCGCCGCTACGCGCCGCCAGGGCGGGCAGGCTGTTCCCGGGCAGGGAAAACCAGGGCCTGGCTTCCCGGCCGCTTCGTTCCAGGAGCCGTTTGAGCTTCCGGGGATTGGACTGGGAGTAGAAGATGATATACAGGGCGCCGCCGAAGATGGGGATCATCAGAATAAGGAAAATCCAGGTGAGCTTGTAGGCCGATTTCTCTTTTTTGTTGACCACGTGTACGCATACGGCCAGGCTTAAAACGGTAAGCCCCCAGCCCAAATAGTGAAAGGTAAGGCTCGACCCGGCGATAAGGAGCACCAAAAAACCGATCTGGATAAGGAGGGTGGCGATAACAAAGAGGCGCCGCCGGAATACTACCCGGAGCCAGCGCCGTTTCATGCCGGCCAGTGCCCCACCCCCTGTCTCAGGACGACCACGTCGTCTCCGGAAAGGTCCAGGACAGTGGAAAATATCCGGTTTTGCTCTTCCCCGCCGTCCAGGATAAGATCTATCCCGTTTATGCTTTCCAGCTCCCATCCTCCCTCGAAGAGTTCCTCCTCCGGAATGGGGGGAAGGGTATCCCCGCCGCCTTCCGGCTCCTCCCAGGCGGCCTCGTAACCCTCCGCCATGCTCCGCTTCGCGGTTACCGAATAAAGGGGCTGCCCCAGGGTATTGATCAGGGCCAGGGGGAGGGGGTGTCCGGGTATGCGGATCCCCAGCTCCCGGCGGCGGAGTCCCAGCGCCTTTTCCGTTCCCAGGAGGGTCTTCAGGACGAAGGTGTAGGGGCCGGGGGAAAGCCGCCTGATCAGCCGGAACCGGGTGTTGTCCATACTGCAGAATTCCCCAAACTGGGAGATGTCCGAGCAGAGCAGGGTAAAATGACGCTCCTCCCGTTCGCCGGAAAAAGATTTCAGCTTTCGTATCCCTTCCCGGGATTTCATGGAACAGCCAAGACTCCAGCTTGTGTCCGTGGGGAAGGCCAAAAGCCCCCCCTCCGTAAGCAGAGCCTTGGCCCGGGCAAGGAGGCGGTCATCGATATTCTCCGGTACTACGTATTCAATCATACACGTCAATAGTCTCAAAACCCGGCAAAGCCAAAAATTCCGTTTCCGGCGGGTTTTTTCCCAAAACCCCGGTTTGTGGTAGTTTTATTATACCCCTTATCCGTTTGATTTTCCATACAGCCAAAAAACCCAATTGTCTGAATTATTAGACATATTTTTAATATAGCCAAAAGCTCAAAAATCTCTAACTTCTCGTAATTCATTATAATATAACAACTTACGTGATGTCTCAAAATTTTTGGTAATATTTGGCATGAAATTTGCATAATATTACAGTGATTATCTATATTGTGCTGGAGAGGATTATGATATTACCAAATAATGACAAAAACGACCCCGGGGAAATTGACATTTTGCGTTCTTATTTCCAGCAAATTAAAAAGAGGCCGCTTTTAAGTTTTGAGGAAGTTCGGGAGTTGGCAATACGGATTCAGAACGGGGATAGCGCCGCCCGGGAACGGCTTATCGAGGCGAATCTCCGGCTGGTAGTTAAAATCGCCCGTATGTACACCTATTGCGGCGTACCGCTTCTGGACCTTATCCAGGAGGGGAATCTGGGGCTTATCCGGGCGGTGGAAAAGTATGATCCCGCCAAAAACATCCGGTTTTCCAGTTACGCCTGCTGGTGGATCCGCCAGGCTATCTGCCGCTTTATCGCCAATAAGCAGCGGGTTATCCATCTGCCCCATCGCAAGGAGATACTCCTGAGGAAAGTCCAAAGAAGCTATCAATCCCTAAGCCAGAGCCTGATGCGCCGGCCCACGGTTGAGGAAATCGCGGAGGATCTCTATGTTCCGGTGGAAGAAGTGAAAAACATCATGACCATAACCGACGTTACCCTTTCCCTGGAAATGGATGTGGGCCACGATAAAACCGGCGTCCTGGCGGATCTTCACGAAGATTATACCTACAATCCGGAAAAGACTTTTATGCGGCAAAACACCCGGCGCGTCACGCTTCGGGTTCTCAACCAGCTCAAGGACAAGGAAAAGAGAATCCTTATGTACCGGTATCAGTTCAGCGGAGAGCAGCACACCCTCAAAAAGATCGGGGCCAAGATGGGCATTTCCGCGGAAACGGTCCGGCAGATTGAAATACGGGCCCTTAAAAAAATGCGCAGCCACGCGGACGAACTGTGGAGCGTGGCAGCCGACGCGATATAGGAGACGCCGCCTCCCCCCGCGTTTCCGCCGGCAGACCGGCCAATGACGCCAAACCGTTCTTACTGGAATGCCGGCTTAACGGGCAAGACCGGCGTTCCCATTCCCCGACCGGGCAGTACCTTGATTGAACTAAACAGCCGGGGAAGAGAAAACCAGAAATGAAGAATATTAACCACGAAGGCGCACAAAGGTACACGAAGGGCCGGATTTCCTAATTTTATTCCTCCTTCGTGCGCCTTCTACGCCTTCGTGGTTAATATTCTTCATTCCTGGTTTTCTCTTACCCGGCTGTTTAGTTCAATCAAGGTACTGCCCGGTCGGGGAATGAGAACGCCGGTCTTGCCCGTTA
>JAITQR010000335.1 GCA_031288815.1 Treponema sp. | reverse complement strand
CCCTTCGGGCTCAAGTCGAAACGCCGGGATATCCGGGCCCGGATAGCGGAGTTCACCGGCGGCTCCGGCGCGGTAAAGCGGCGTATCCTCCGGGCCCTTTCCTCCGGGCCGGCGGATCTTCTGGTAGCGGGCCAGGATGAGGGCCGGAGCGGCGGCGGTTGAGGATCCTTCCGGGCGGCCGTGGATCGGTCGGAAATCCAGGTATCGGGTAATCCAAAAGGGGTATTGCAAAAAAACGTTTTATATCCTACAATGAAAGTAGGATATAAAGGAATGGACAATAACGAATGTCACTGTAAAAAGAGCGGTTTGTCCCTGGACACCCTCCTGGTTCATGGCTCAGTTCCCTTTGACCCCGTTACCGGGGCGATTAGTACCCCTGTTTACCAGAGTTCCACCTTCCGCCACCCCGGCCTGGGGAGGAGTACCGGTTTTGACTACAGCCGCACGGCGAACCCTACCCGGAGCGAGCTTGAGCGGGCCCTGGCCCTGGCGGAACGCGGCAAATACGGCCTTGCCTTCTCCACCGGCATGGGGGCCATCTCCTGCCTTATCAAGATCTTCAAACCGGGGGATCACTTTGTGGTTTCCGAGGATCTCTACGGCGGAACCTACCGGCTTTTCAACGAGTATTACGCCAAATACGGTTTTTCCTTTTCCTGGGTAGACACCAGCGATTTGAGCAAACTGGAAGAGGCTCTGCGGCCCGAGACCAGGGCGCTTTTTATCGAAACCCCGTCGAACCCCATGATGAAGGTTACGGATATCCGCCGCGCCGCGGCGCTCATCCACCGGCGGGACGGGGTTCTTATCGTGGACAACACCTTCCTCTCCCCCTACTTCCAGAACCCCCTGGACCTGGGGGCGGATCTGGTGGTACACAGCGGCACCAAGTATCTGGGAGGCCACAACGATACCCTTTCCGGTTTCATCGTTCATTCCCGGGATGACCTTGAAGAAGCCCTGCGGAACGCGCAGAAAAGCGAGGGGGCGACGCTTGCCCCCTTTGACGCCTGGATTACCCTGAGGGGGCTCAAAACCCTGGCCCTGCGGATGGAACGGCACGAGAGGAACGCCGCCGCCGTGGCGGCCTGGCTGCGGGGCCACGGGAGGGTGGAAAAGGTATTCTACACCGGTTTTGAGGATCATCCCCAGTACAAGCTTTCCCGTTCACAGGCCAGGGGAAACGGGGGGATGATCTCCTTCTACCTCAAAAGCCCCGGAGACGCGGAAGTTTTGCTGCGGAGCGTTTCCCTCATCCTCTTTGCCGAAAGCCTGGGGGGTGTGGAATCCCTTATCACCTACCCGCTGATTCAGACCCACGGGGCCATACCGGAGGCCATGCGGCTTTCCGCGGGGGTAAACGACCGGCTCATGCGGCTCTCGGTGGGCATTGAGGATGCCGGCGATATTATCGCCGATCTGGATCGGGCTCTTAACAAGTGTAAAGAGGAGCATCCTATATGAGAATTTCTACCAAGGGACGTTATTCCCTTGAGGCCCTGCTCTATCTGGCCCTGCTTCCCAAGGGGGAGTACTCCAGCACCCGGGCTATCGCGGAAAACACCGGCATATCCGACGGATACCTGGAACAGCTCTTTATCCCCCTGAGAAAGGCGGGGATCGTGCAGGGTATCCGGGGACCCCAGGGCGGGTATTTGCCGGGCAGGAGTATCACCAAGATTACGGTGGGGGACGTTCTGCGGGCGGTGGAAGGTTCCCTGGAACCGACCGAGTGCGTCAGTTCCAATACCTGCCCTTACCGGAAAAAATGCGTTTCCCGGCATACCTGGAAGGAACTCTATGAGGAAATCGTAAACTGTGTGGATTCCATTACCCTGCAGGATCTGACCGAATCTTACAAGGCCATGGATCAGCTGGACTACGCGATATGAAAATATCCACCAGAGGCCGTTACGGGGTACGGCTCCTTATCGATCTTGCCGGACATTCCGGCGAATCCCACGTATCCCTGGCAAGCGTGGCGGAAAGGCAGAGCATATCAATACGCTACCTTGAACAGGTGGCGGTAATACTGCGCCGTTCCGGTTTTATCCGTTCCATCAAGGGCGCTTCGGGCGGCTATGCCCTGGCGCGGCCCGCCCAGGAAATTTTTTTTGGCGATGTTCTGCGGGTGCTGGAGGGAGACATGCTGGTAGTAGACCCCCCCCTTCCCGGGCATACCGAAACCCGGCTCCAGCGCTGCATCAGGATCACGGTGTTCGACCGGCTCAACGAACGGATAGCCGCCGTCATCGACAGAAAGGATCTCGCCTCGGCGGTGGGTACCATCGATCCCGACGAATCGTACATGTATTTTATTTAGCGGGGATACAGGACAGGCGGGATCATACCGGGATTTAACAGGCCCTATTCCAGATGCAAAGAAAAAGCTGGCTCTCCAAGTATTTTTTCTCGTACCTGATCCTGGGCCTGCTTCCCGTCCTTGTGGGATTTGTTTTTTATTATACAAACACGAACGCCGTTAAACGCGAGATAAAAAACAGCAACTTTGCCGCGCTGGTACAGGCCCTGGGGGATCTGGATCATATAAGCACGGAGATGCGGAACATCGCGTTCCATTTTTCAGGATATCTGGAAAATTTTGAAAGCCTCAAGAAACTTTCCTGCCCCGTGGGGGAACTGCCCCGTAGGGATCGGGATCTTCTTTCCCAACGGATCAAGGCTTACGAAGAGGCCCTCGATTTTCCCGCGAGCGTCTTCTTCTACATCAGGGCCGATAGCCGCCTTTATACCGCCGAGGGGGTCTTGCCTTACGGCGAGTTTGAGGCCGCCGTCAGACAGGAAGGGGATCTGACCATGTCCGGTTTCTTTTCCCTGATCAACCGGCTGAGCAATACCGCTTCCCTGAAACTTTCCCCGTATTTTTTCGCCGACAAAGGCTTTGCCCCCAACGTAGTGTACCTCTTCCCCCTTCCCTACCTGGACATCCGGCCACAGGCTATTCTCTGCTTCATGGTAAGAAATGAGGATGTAAAGAACGTCTTTGAAAATTACCTGGGAGAAACCGGAGGGGGTATTTATGTCTTTGACAAGGATTACCGGAATCTCTACAGCCTTGGCCGGGCCGTTTCCGCCGATTCGGTAAAAAAACTGGGGAACCTAAAGGGAGTGGGCGTACAGGACAGAAAAACCGAAGGGAGGAATCATATCCTCATGCGGGCGGTCTCGGAGTACAGCGGAACCAGCTGCGTCGCCCTTATATGGGAGGGGGAATTCTTTTCCCGGATTAGGCCCATGAGGATAATGCTCCTGTCGTCCGTGGCTGTCCTGGGGATTGCGGGCTGCGCGGCGGCTTTCTTCCTGGCCAGACGGAATTACAGGCCCATACGGCGGCTTATAAGCAATATGGGGGGATCTTCCTGGGAAAATGAAAAAAAAGAAGGCAGCGAATTTGATTTTATCATGGACAAATGGAACGCGATTGAGGAAACGAATCTGGAATTGAACCACGAATTGGACCGCCAGCGTCCCATGGTGGTGGACTCCTGCCTCCGGAGCCTTCTAAAGGGAGAGTACGGAAACCGGGAGGAACTGGATTACTACCTCAAATGCGCCCACCTCAGCCTGGCCGAGCCTTTGTTGTTTGTTCTTATCGCCGCCCCTTCGGGGGAAGGCTGCGGCGCTTTATCCTTAAGCAGCCGTATCCAGGGAATACTTTCCGGAATAGACAGGGTAGTTTCCCAAAACTGCCGCCTTTACGGCATAGAGCTGATTTTGGAACAGCAGGTGGCGATCATCGGCGGCGCTTCCTCTCTGGAAGGCGGCGGCAAGGATATTCGTGTCGCCATCGCGGAATTCCTGGCAAAGGACATGGCGGAGAAAGAAGGATTTGATGTCAAGATTTCCGCCGGCAAAGTGGTAGACAGCCCCTTTGGGATCAACGCCTCGTTTCTGGAGGCAAAAGTGGTCATGTCGGATTATCTCGGCGGGGGGCTGAGAATCATGACCTTTGAGGAAGCCCACGAAAAGGAAGAAGCCCAGGAAGATCGGGAGTATCAGTACCCGGTGATAGAGCAGGCCATGTATCTGCAAAGCCTTAAACAGGGGAACAGGGAAAGCGCCCTCAAGGCCGTGGACGAAATGATCGGCAAAATAGCCCAGGTAGAGGCGTTTCCCATTACCCAATGCCTCTGCTTCGACCTTGTCAACATGATGATAAAAATATCCGGCCAACTGGGAAGCCGGATAAAGATAGCTGACATCAAGGCCTTAAGCGGCCTTAGCGACATGAACGCCTTCAGGCTTAAAGCCCGGGAACTCACCGAAGGGCTCTGCGAGAAATACGCCGAAATACAGGAACAGAAAAGCAGCCGTCTGAAAACGGAGATCATCAACCATGTAAACAGTCATTTCCATGAGCGCCAGTTCGGAATGCAGCAGCTGGCGGACGCCTTTTCCGTCTCTCCCAACTACCTCTCCAGGTTTTTCAGGCAGGAAACCGGTCATACCTTTATCGATTATGTTTCCATACTTCGAATGGACCGGGTAAAGCATCTCCTGGCTTCCACGGACAAGCGGATAAAGGACATTGTAATCGAAGTCGGGTATCTGGACGCCCCCAGTTTCCTGCGGAAATTCAAGGCCGCCGAAGGCATAACCCCCGGTCAGTACCGGGAACGGGTCCGGCAAAGCGGAGCGCAATAATCCGCATATAGGATTATAAATCGCATATCAAAAACGTCTTTTCGGCATAGCCTGGTGTGAATAGCAAATTGCTTTTTTCCGTGTCGAAGGGCATTCTGGGTTAATGACAGCCCGATCAAACGGAAAAAGGAGAATCGGAAATTTCTTTTCCGCCCTCCGCCTGGATTATCAAAAACGGAAATATATCTATTGGATGCTGATTCCGGTTATGGTCTACTATATTGTCTTTTGTTATATACCCATGTTTGGCCAGGTTATCGCATTCCAAAATTATCGTCCCGCCAGGGGAATTCTGAACAGTCCCTGGGTAGGGTTAAAAAACTTTATCGGTTTTTTTAAAGGACCTTTCTCGGGCCGGGTGATTAAAAATACTATTATTTTAAGCCTGTATGATATAGTTTTTTCCTTCCCCATGCCTATCATTCTGGCCCTGCTCCTCAATGAACTGGGAGGTACTAAGTTCAAGCGGGTAGCCCAGACGATTACCTATATGCCCCATTTCATTTCCCTGGTTATCATGTGCGGCATGATTGTGAATTTCACCAGTTCCCACGGGGTCATCACCTCCGTGCTTGGATGGTTCGGTTTTCCCTCCACAAATCTGCTTTCCAGACCCCAGTACTTCCGGGCCATCTACACGGCAAGTACCGTTTGGAAGACCATCGGCTGGGGCAGTATCATTTACCTGGCTACCTTGTCAAACGTCGATATCAACCTTTTCGAGGCGGCTTCCATTGACGGCGCGGGACGCTTTCGTAAGATCTATCACATCATAATCCCCTCCCTGGTTCCCATCGTAGCCATCCAGCTTATCATGCGCATAGGCCACATCATGAGCCAGGGGGCCGAAAAAGTTATCCTCCTTTACAGCCCCATCGTTTACGATACGGCGGATACTATCGCTTCCTACGTGTATCGGGTGGGTTTAAGCGAACAGAACTACAGTCTTGCCGCCGCGGTGGGCATGTTCAATTCCCTTATCAATCTGATCCTGCTGGTTTTCGCCAACTGGTTCAGCCGCCGCTTTGTTCAGGAAAGTCTCTGGTAAGGGGGAGTACATGACGCAAAAGTTAAGATTGTCTTTCGGAGACAGGATCTTTAACATTACGAATACGCTTCTCATCTCCCTTATTACCCTGCTCTGTCTCTATCCCATGTTTCATGTTACGGTCGCCTCTCTCAGTGAACCCATACGGATAATGAACCATCAGGGCCCCCTGGTATGGCCTTTGGGTTTTTCCCTGGAGGGGTACCGGGTAGTGCTTTCCAACCCGAATATTTCCACCGGTTACTTTAATACCATTTTCTATCTGGTAATTGGTTCGGCGGTTAACATGGCGATGACCACCCTCGGGGCCTACGCCCTGGCCCAGCGGGAGTTTATGCTCAAAAAAGCATTTATGCTTATGATTGTCTTTACCATGTATTTTACCGGAGGTATCATTCCTAACTTTTTGCTTGTCCGGAGTCTTGGATTACTCAACACGCGCTGGGCCCTTATTCTCCCCGGGGCTATCGGCACCTGGAACATGCTGGTTCTCCGGACCGCTTTTAGGGCCGTGCCGCAGGCCATGGAAGACGCCGCCCGCATTGACGGGGCAAACGATTTTATTATCCTGATAAAAGTAATAATCCCCGTATCCAAGGCCACCATGGCGGTGATACTGCTCTTCTACGCGGTAGGGCACTGGAACTCCTGGTTCAACGCCATGATCTACCTGCCCCGGGCACGGAACCTTTACCCCCTCCAGCTTTTCCTTCGGGAAACCCTTATCGCCAATTCCGAGGTAGCGGGCGCGGATCCGACCATTGACTTTGTCGGAGAACTGGTAAAGTACAGTACTATTATTGTTTCCACGGTACCTATTCTTTTACTGTACCCGTTTTTACAGCGTTACTTCGTTAAAGGCGTCATGATGGGTTCAGTGAAGGGGTAATTTTAAGCGGTGGTTGTTCAGGAACTGAAATTTCCGGACAACTCTAATTTTTAAGGAGTGTTATATGAAGAATAATTTTCCTGTCTTGTTATTGGCCGCGGTTCTAATCTCTGCCGCGGGTATTTCCGGCTGCTCAAACAAGACGGACGGCGGAACCCGGTCCCCGGACGCGGACAGCGCGGCCCCGGCAAAGATGGAAGTCAGCTACCCCATTACCGCGTCGGGAGAAAAGAAATTGAGTTTCTGGATACCTATCGCCCCGGTAGCCACCAAGCATATTTCGTCTTACAATGAAAACATAGCCTATCAGGAAATCAGCAAGAATACGGGTGTCGAGGTGGATTTTATTCACCCGGTAACCGGACAGGAGCGGGAACAATTGGGGGTACTGATTGCATCGGGAGATCTGCCCGATATTATCGAGATCCGTGGACTCTACACAGGCGGTTCAAGCGCGGGGGTCGCTGATGGATTGTTCCTGGATATGACGGAAATGATCCCTGTCCATGCGCCGGATTATTACCGGGAAATTACCAGATCGGATCTATCGTACCGGATCGCCACTAATAATGACAACAGTATAACGGATTTTCTCCTGATCAAACAACGAGCCCCTGTCTTCAGGCGCGCCAATTACCGCCAGGATGTGATGGATAAATTGGGGCTCGATGTTCCCATTACCGTTGCTGACTACGAAGATGATTTTGCCAAGATGAAAGCGGCCGGCCTTACCGGTTTCGCTCCACAGGCCGACGGCCGAATAGACCTTTTCATGTGGCCCTACGGTATAGCTCCCGGTTTTTATCTCGGTTCCGATGGAAAAGTAAAGTTTGGGGAAGCCGAGCCGGCTTACAAACAGTACCTGGAACTGATGAACGGCTGGTATAACAAAGGGTATATCTCCAAGGACTTTACGAGCAACATGCTCATGCCTCAGCGCCAGGCGCTCTTTACCACCAACCAGGTTTCCATGATCATCAACCCGGTAGACTTAGTCCTCTCCGCCTGCAACCCATCGGGGATAATACCGGTTCCCCTGCCTTATCCCCGTCTTCATGAAGGCCAGCCTATTCATTTCCAGCCGGTAAGTTTTGAAACCCTGCCATTGCGCGCCGAACCCTTTAATACGGTGGTAACATCTTCCTGCAAGAGTCCCGAAGTGGCGGTAGAGTATTTAAACTATTTCTATACCCGGGAGGGGGCGGATATCTGCAACTGGGGCATAAAAGATCTTACCTATACCGTGGATCCGGGCGGTAAAAAAACTTTTACCGACTATATGCTGCGGAACGAAAAGATTCCGCTTGCGGATGTTCAATTCGTCCTCAAGATGCATCAATGCGCCAAACTTTCAGAACCGGACGTGCTTTGTAATCCCAATGTGGTGTACGACAGCTTTGCTTTGGAAATTCGCAACCGTTATTCCGATGATGCCACGATTGACGATTTCCAGGTGCTGCCTCCCTTCCAGCTTGGCTTGGAGGACAGTCAGGCCCGCGCGGCTATCATGCGGGATATCAACACCTACATAAACGAGATGACCCTGAAATTCATCACCAATGTTACTCCTTTAAGCGAGTTTGAAAATTACCTGGCCCAAATCAAGGCCATGAATATTGACGAGGCCATCGATATCACGGCAAAGGGTTACGAACAGTTTATGACCAAACCGGGCATACGGTAGAAGCAGGAGGAATACTATGAAGAATCGCCTTGTTACAGTCGGTGTTTTCACCCTGGCCCTGGGGGCTGCCTTCCTGGCCGCCTGTTCCCGCGCCCCATCGACGGATGCCGGGCAAACCGCGGCGGCGGAGACAAAGGCCGGCGTCAGCTATCCGATTTCGGCCCCGGGGGAGAAGAAGCTCAGTTTTTGGCTTCCCATCCAGCCGCCGGCGGCCAAACACATCAGTTCTTACAATGAACACGAGATCTTCAAAATCATCGGTCAAAATACCGGGGTGGAGGTAGATTTTAGCCATCCGGCCGTCGGCCAGGAACGGGAACAGCTGGGGATCCTCGTCGCCTCGGGGGACCTGCCGGATCTTATCCAAATCCGGGGTCTTTATAACGGGGGATCCAGCGCCGGCGTTGCCGAAGGGATCTTTCGGGAATTGACCGAAGACATTCCCGTTCATGCCCCGGATTATTACCGGGAAATCACCAAATCTGACCGCAACTACCGGCTGGCCACCAACAGCGAGGGAAAAATCACGGAGTTCCACATCATCAAGCAGAGCGCGCCGGCCTTTAACCGGTCAAACTACCGGCAGGACGTGATGGATAAACTCGGCGTCGACATACCGGTTACGGTAGCGGATTACGAGGAAGATTTTGCCAAGATGAAGGCCGCGGGGTTAACCGGTTTCGCGCCCCCCGCGAACGGCAAAATCGATCTTTTTATGTGGCCATACGGTATTACCCCGGGTTTTTATATCGGCGCCGACGGGACGGTAAAATGGGGCGAGGCCCAGAGCGCGTATAAAGACTACCTCCAGCTTATGAACAACTGGTATACCAAGGGCTATATCTCCAAGGACTTCATGAGTAATATAAGCGACCCGGAACGGCGCACCCTTTTTACCACCAATTCCGTCTCCATGATCGTCAATCCGGTGGATCTGGTAAAATCGGTCTCCGACGCCACGGGCTTTACGGCGGTTCCGCTGCCCTACCCCCGGCTGTATGCGGACCAGCCCATCCACTTCCAGCCGGTTAGCTTTGAAACCCTGCCCCTGCCTAACGAATCCATGGGGACGGTGGTTACAACATCCTGCAAAAATCCCGAAATTGCCATAGAATACCTAAACTACTTTTATACCCGGGAAGGGGCGGATCTGTGCAATTGGGGGGTCAAGGATTTAAGTTACACCATGGACGCCAACGGGAAAAAGACCTTTACCGATTATATGCTGCGGAACGAGAAGATCCCCCTTTCGGATGTCCAGACCCTTTTGAAAATCCATCTGTGCGCCAAACTCGCGGAGCCCGATGTGGTCTGCAATCCCAATGTGATTATCGACGCCGCCGCTTTGGAGTACCGCACCCGCTATTCCGACGATAAAACCGTTGACGACGCCCAGGTACTGCCGGCCTTTCAGCTCAGCATGGAGGACAGCCTGAAACGCAACGGGATTATGCGGGACATTAACACCTATGTGGACGAGATGACCCTGAAATTCATCACCAATGTTACTCCCTTAAGCGAGTTTGATAATTACCTGGCCCAAATCAAGGCCATGAATATTGACGAGGCTGTCGATATCACGGCAAAGGGTTACGAACAGTTTATGACCAAACCGGGTATACGGTAGAGGTGATGATAAAAACCGATTTCCTGTACAATCAGCCTCACCCCGAAACCGATGAAACCGCCTGCATCAATCTTTCGGACGCGGCGGAATCGCTGCGGCCCGCCCTTGACTTTCCGGTCAGGGCCTGCGGGGGAGCTTTCGCGGGGGGAAACTTCCTCCTCTTCGCGGTCGAGGAAGCCGAAGCTTTCAAGGTCCGCGTGTATTCGGGCAAGGAACCCGGGTCTCTGGGGGAAGGCCGGGAATTCGCCGTATTCGGTCTTCCCGTTACCGGCCTTTCCTGCTACGAAGACGACACAGGCGGCGGGGTCTGTGTGTGCGCGGGGGAAATATATCTTTTCAATATGGACGGTACCCAAAGGGGGAATATTCCTGTCACCGCCTTCCACGCTTCGGTCCTTCGGGAGGCCGAGGGCTTTTGGCTTGCCTATGACGGAAAGCTTGCCCGGGTCAGCGAAGATCTTGACGGTTTTAAAGACGATCCCGTGGAGATACGGGCCCGGCCCTTTTATCTCTCCAAGTCCCGCCAGGACGCGCTCAGCATGCAGGGGCGGGACCATCCGGGCCTTCGGGGAGGCTGTCTTTTCAAACACGGAAACCGGTACTACTATATCTGCGCCGATCGTTTTACCCGCTGCGCCGTCGACAACATCGATACTTTTTGCTGTTCAACGGAGAAACTTACCGGGTACTTTGATCGCCGCTATCTTATCATCCCCTCGGGAGGAATCGCCAATCTGTTTCACGACGACAAAGGCCGGCCCTACGCGGTCTTTAGAGGATCCTCCGCCGAAAGCGTCGTATACGGCAAAGCGGCGATCCTTCCGCTGGAATGGAAAGAAGAGGGATTCTTCCGCCCCGGTCCCGGTTATATCCTGGAAAAGAACCCGGTTAACTTCCTGCGAATCAGGGGAGGCATAAACGAAATCCGGGACACCTTTGTCTTTAACGCCCCGGACGGCTGGTATTACCTTACCGGTACCACCAGGGAACAGGCGGGAACCTATTGGAAAAGTACCGCCGGCGTAACGATATGGCGGAGCCGGGATCTAAAGGATTTTGAATTGGTCGGCAGGGTTTTCGACTACCGCGGCCGCGAAGACTCGTGGCAGAGGCAGGTATCAAATAACATGAACTCTTGGGCGCCGGAGATTACTTTTTATAATAACACCTTCTGGATCACCTACTCCACCGCCCCGGGCTGCGGCCTCCTTAAAAGCCTCTCCGGAAAAATTGAGGGTCCCTACGCGGATATGGGCCGCTATGTGATCAAGGGGATAGATTCCGGATTTTACCTGGAGGGGGAGACGCTCTACCTCATCTGGCAGAACGGCCGCATCGCCCCCCTTACCCGCACCTGCAACTCCTTCGCCGAGGAACCGAAACTCCTTATGCCGTCGGACGGGCAGCAGGTAGGCTATGAGGGAGCCGGGCTTATCAAGGTTAGGGACAAATACATCCTCTACGCGGCGGAATGGAACGGGGACGCCCGGATTGACGGCTCCTACGATATGATGTATTCGGTGGCGGATAAACTTGAAGGCCCCTATTCCCCCCGGAGAATCCTGGTACCCCACGGAGGGCATGGCTGTCTTTTCTTCGATAAGGAGAACCGCCTGTGTTACACTATCTTTGGCAACGATCGTAGCGCCCCTTTCCGGCACGGCGCGGGCATCGGCCTTATCAGGAACTGTAAGATAATAAAGTGTTATACTTTAGGTGAAATGATATAATTCCAGTCTCCATGAAAAATATCCCCCGGTATATTAAGTTCCGCTAATTCTTCGTCGCTGACTTTCCTTCCCAGTTCGTACTTGTTTCCATCTTTCATACAAATAATTTTTAGCCCCTTCGCCGTGGTCGTGTTTGCTATTAATTCAATAACCGTTTCAATCGATATAAGCGGCCTCCCCCTCCAGTTCTTGCTTATAAAGCAAAACATCCGGTGTTCAATCTTATTCCATTTCGATGTGCCAGGGGGGAAATGGGAGACCTGTACCTCCAAGCCCCTTATGTTCGCCAGGTCCCGCAATCGTTTCTTCCAGAGTTTGACCCTTGACCCGTTGCCGCCCCCA
>JAITQR010000309.1 GCA_031288815.1 Treponema sp. | reverse complement strand
ACGGGATACAGGATATGGCGGATGAGGAGTACCGGAAGGCACGGGGGAGCTTTGGGCGGCGGGATGCCTTTTTCCGGGCGTTGCGGTATGAAATGAGCCGGTATTTGCATAAAGGGTGGGCTGACTTTTTACTTGCCATTGCGGGCGAGGCCCCTGATGATTCTTGAATTTGGAATTGCCGCAGGGCCGCCCGTAATGCCTTGACCTTTTGGCTGTTTTGCTTCATACTTACCCATCATTCGGGGTGGTTTTCGGATCTTGTTTGAGGCCGCCTACTCAATTAAAAGGAGACGCTGAAGTGCCCTGCGGAAGAAAACGCAAACTGCGCAAAATTGCGACCCATAAGCGCAAGAAGAAGCTTCGGAAGAATCGACACAAGAACAAATAATGCCGCGGGCTTTGTCTGTAGGCTGGCAGCCTGTCGTGCTTGTGGATTTTGCGCCGTCAGGGCCGCGAAAACCCCGATTACCCGGTATGCTTGCGGAGCTTGTGGGGTAAAAGATCGCCTGACGGGCGATTTTGTGGGGTTTTACGCGCGAAGCGCGACAAACTCTTAGGCATTTAGTGAGCCGTTTTTGAAGATCAGGTTTTTAAACCGGGCCTTAGGCCGGGTGCTGGCTTTCAAAGACGGCTTCTTTTTTGGTTCAACGATGTTTCATGGATTTTGATGAGCAAACGCCGGAGTCCGGCTCACTGTTAGCGCAAATTCGCGATCCTAAAGATGTAAAATCCCTGTCCAGGGAGGATCTTGTCCGTTTGGCGGAGGAACTCCGGCGGGCTATTGTGGCCGCGGTAAGCCGTAACGGGGGCCACCTGGCTTCCAATCTGGGCGTGGTGGAGCTTGCCATTGCCCTGCACCGGGTGTTTAATTCCCCGGAGGACAAGATTGTCTGGGATGTGGGACACCAGTGCTACGCCCACAAACTCCTTACCGGCCGCTTCAAAGACTTTTCTAGTCTGCGCCGCATGGGGGGCCTGGCCGGGTTTCCCAAACGTTCCGAAAGTCCCCACGATGTTTTCAATACCGGACACGCCTCCACCTCCATGTCCGCGGCCTTGGGTTTCCTGGCGGGGGAGCGGATCCGGGGGGGCAGGGGGATGGCTGTGGCGCTTATTGGGGACGGGGCCCTTACCGGGGGGATTGCCTACGAGGCCCTGTCCCACGCGGGCCAGCTTGGCCTTCCCCTGGTGGTGATCCTCAACGACAACAAAATGTCCATCAGCCCCAACGTGGGGGGGCTTTCCAAGTATCTAAGCCGCCTGTCCATGAAGGCCAAGTACCAGCTTTTCAGGCGTACTTTTGACGCCCTGGTTCAGAAGATCCCCCTGGTGGGAGGATCCCTGAGCAACGCCGTACTCAGGCTGAAGCGGGCGGTTAAGGCGGTGTTCTACACGGACAATTTCTTCGTGGATCTGGGTTTCGAGTACGTGGGGCCCATTGACGGGCACCGGCTCCCCATGCTGATCCGGGTACTGGAGGACGTGCGGAAGCTGGGCCGCCCGGTGGTGATCCATGTGATAACCCGGAAGGGCAAGGGTTACGATATTGCCGAGGAGAACCCCGGCGCCTACCACGGAGTGGCGCCCCCCTCCCGCGCGCCCGCGGCGGAAAGTCCCCGGGAACCCAGTTTTACCGAGGCTTTCGGCGCGGCGATCCTTGCCGCGGGAAAGCGGGATCGGCGGGTAACGGCGGTTACCGCCGCCATGGAACAGGGTACCGGCCTTTCCCCCTTCCGGAAAACCTTCCCGGAGCGCTTCTTCGACGTGGGGATTGCCGAGGAACACGCGGTTATCTTCGCCGCCGGGCTTGCCGCCCAGGGGCTTAAGCCGGTAACGGCTGTCTATTCCACCTTTATCCAGCGGGGGGTGGATCAGGTTATCCACGACGTGGCCCTGCAGAGGCTCCCGGAGATCTTCGCCCTGGATCGGGCCGGTTTTGTGGGGGAGGACGGGGAGACCCACCAGGGCATATTCGACATTGCCCTTTTCCGCCCGGTTCCGGGGATGACGATTCTCTCCCCCGCCAGCGGGGCGGAGTTGGGCTTGATGCTGGAATGGGCCCTGGCCCGGGCGGAGGAACCGGAGGCCGGCCCGGTGGCAATCCGCTATCCCAAGGATAGCTGCCCCCCGGAAATTCCCGCCTTTTCCCTGCCCCTGGTGGCCGGGCAGGGGGTCTGGGTGGGGGGCAGGCCGGGAAGCGCCGGGCCGGAACTTGCCCCGGGCAGGAAGGTAACCAGGGAACGGATCTGCCTGGCCTTTACCGGCGGTCTTTACCGGGAGGCCCTGGACGCGGCGGAAGGTCTGGCCGGCCGGGGTATCAAGGCGGATCTCTACAACCTCCGCTTCCTCAAGCCGGTGGACGAGGATTACCTGGCGGGTATCATGGACAGTTACGGTCTGACGGTCTTTGCCGAGGAGGGAATCCGGGAGGGGGGCTTCGGCGAATACGCCGCGGAACTTTCCCGGCGGCGGGGCTGCGGGGGAAAACTCCTGACCCTGGCCGCGCCGGAGAATTTTACCGCCCTGGGTACCCGGCGGGAACTGCTCCGGGCCAACGGTCTGGACGGGGAGGGGATTGCCGGAAGTATTCTTGAAGCGTTATGCTCTAGAAAGGATTTAAAGGCAAAAAGTGGAGTGGTTTCAACGGCTTAGTACCTTTTATGAGCTTATCCGGCCCGTCCTCGACGTAGTCCTCCTCGCTTTGTTGATTTACAAGGCTTACGATCTTCTCGTAAAGACCCAGGCGATGCAGCTGGTGAAAGGGGCGGGGCTTCTCGCCCTGGTCTACGGCATCGCCTTTCTCTTCAGGCTCACCACCCTTCAATGGATACTCAGCATCGTTGCCCCGGGGCTTTTTATCGCCATCGCCATTGTGTTCCAGCCGGAACTGCGGAAAATTTTCATGCGTCTGGGCCAGGGGGATTTTTTCCGCCCCGACACCAGGCCCCGGATCGGCCAGCTTGAGTCGGTGATAACCGCGGCGGAGATCCTCTCGGAACAGCGCCGGGGCATGCTGGTGGTGTTTCCCCGGCGGACCAACATCAAGAGCATTATTGATACCGGTACCCGGCTGAACGCGGATATATCCTCAAACCTTATCGTAACCGTTTTCGTGTTTGACGGCCCCCTCCACGACGGGGCCATGGTGATACAGAACAACCGCATTATCGCCGCGGGCTGCTTCCTCCCCCTTTCGGAACAGCAGGATATCCGTAAAAGTTTTGGCACCCGGCACCGGGCCGCGCTGGGCATGTCCGAGCAGTCCGACGCGGTAGTTCTGGTGGTGTCCGAGGAAACCGGGGCCATTTCCCTGGCCCACGACGGGAACCTTTACTACGATCTTTCTTCTTTGGAAGTTACCCGTAAGCTCAAGGAATTCCTTGACCGGAGCCGGCGGGAACTCCACTCCCAGGAAGAGATGGAGGCCAGACCGGCCCCCCTTGTCCCCGAAGAAGGCAAAGATGTTCTCGTCAAATCTTAGAAAAATTCTTGTAAAGGCGGCGGACAACTGGGTAGCCAAGGTGTTGTCCGTCTTCCTGGCTATTATAGTTTTTGTGTTCCACCGGATGACCACCATGGAATCCCGTTTTTTTCTTACGCCCCTTATCGTGGAACTCCCCGCCCACCTGGTTCCCTCAAGCTCCTATACCCGGATGATCCGGGTAACCCTGCGGGGGGACGCCAACAACATTATGCCCATCCTGGAAGACGATGTGGAAGCTTACATCGATCTTGGACATATCGACGTTCCCGGTTCCTTCCGGGCGCCGGTACAGATCCGCAAGAAGGGAAGCGCCGTGGGGGTGGAACCCCTGGAGATATCCTTCAACCCTATTGAGATTGAACTGGAACTGGATCAGAAGAGCAGCAAATATGTGCCCCTTACCGCCAATATTCAGGGCAGCCTGGAGCCCGGTTATGATCTGGTGTCCCATTCCCTTACCCCTACCCAGGTGGCCCTGGACGGCCCCGGGAAACTCCTCGACCAGGTGGCGGAACTTTACACGGACATTATCGATCTTGAGGGGAGAAACGCCGACTTTTCGGTGATGGTAAGTATTCTGAACCGGGACCCCCTGCTTACCATCCGGGGGAACGGGATGACCGAATTTCGGGGTTTTGTGCGCAGCCGGGTCGCGGTGCGGAATTTCAGTTCCCTGCCCATCACGATAGAGGGACTGGATAAGCGTTTTTTGCCGGAGCTTGACGTCGCCTTTGGCAATGTCCGCGTATCCGGCCCCCAGGTGGAGCTTGACGCCTTTGTGCCTCCCCGGTCTTTTTTGAGCGTTGACTGTTCCGGAATTACCGGGGAGGGGGTCTACACCCTGCCGGTAAAGGTGAACCTGCCGCCCTCGCTGAACCTGGAACGGGGAGAACCACGGGAAATTACCGTGGCGGTAAGTTCCGCCGGTGAAAAGGCAAGCGAGGTTCCATGATAGTCGGGATTGGGGTTGATGTGGTCCATGTGGATCGGCTGGTACGGTGGCGGGCTATTCCGGGGCTTCTGCGGCGCTACTTCCATCCCGACGAACTGGACGCGGCCCTGGCGAAGGGGAGAGGCGCCGATCTGTCCCTGGCCGCCCGCTTTGCCGCCAAGGAAGCCTTCGGCAAGGCCCTGGGAACCGGGCTTACGGGGATTGTGCTTAAAGACATCATGGTGGAAAACCACCACAACGGGCGGCCCGAGATACGGGTGTTTAACACCGCCCTGAAGGCCCTCAAGGCTAGCGGCGCCACGAAGGTGCATATATCCCTGACCCACGAGCGGGACAACGCTATCGCCATGGTGGTGCTGGAAACCGAGGGGGGAGGCGGAAAAGGATGAACGCCGAAGAACGGGAATTAAAAGTCTCTTTTCTTTCAAAAAAAGAATACAGCTGCCCGGTCTGCGGGGAGGTTTTCCATAAAGAAGAGCTCCTCTCCGGCGGGGGGCGGCTTATCGCGGGGCCCATGACCGATGAGCTTCACCGCCTGTACGAGCCTTCCCTCAAGTACGGAGAAGTTTACCCGCTCATCTATCAGGCCACGGTCTGCCCGGAATGCTGGTACACCGCCATGGACGCTGATTTTTCGATGCTTACCGAAAAAGGCCGTTCCCGGGCGCGGAAGGATCAGGAGAAACGGAAGGCCGATACAATCCTGATTTTTCCGGATATTGATTTCTTCCAGCCCCGGGGTCTTGTTGAGGGCGCGGCTTCCCAGTACCTGACCCTGCGTTGTTACGAATACTTTGACAGGGATTTTTCCCCCACCATCAAGCAGGGTCTCGCGGCATTGCGGGCGGCTTGGCTCCTGGACGATCTGGACAGGAAGAATCCCCAGCAGCATTACGACTGGCTCGCCACGCTTTTCAGGCGGAAAGCGCAGTTTTTGTACAACGAATCGATCCGTCTGGAACAGACCGGAAAGGAAACCCTTTCGGGGATGAAGGCCTTCGGCCCGGATACGGACAAGAACTACGCCTACGAGGGTGTGCTGTACCTCTGCGCGTATCTCCGTTACAAGTTCGGGCCCCAGGAGGATCCGGG
>JAITQR010000266.1 GCA_031288815.1 Treponema sp. | reverse complement strand
CTCCATTCTACCACGGCAATCCCGTCTTCGCGAAAAAGTTCTCTTCCCCCCAGGGACTCAAAATCCCCATCCCCTCCCAGCCGGTACGCGTCGATATGGTAAAACAGAACCCCCTCTCTGGTATCGTATTCGGAAATTATCGTATAGCTGGGACTGGTAACCTCTTCCTCCACACCGAGTTCCCGGGCAATGCCTTTGGTCAGGCAGGTTTTTCCGGCTCCCAGGCCGCCCCGCAGGGCCACCACGCTGCCGGGAACCAGCCGCCGGGCAATACATTCGCCCAAGGCCGCGGTTTCTTCCGGAGAAGCGCAGGTTACCTCAAACAGGAAGCTCTCCGGTGGAGTCCATGCTGTCCAGTACCTTTTTCAGTTCCTTGTTCAGGGGTACAAGGGGATAATCCACCTTATCCAACAGGTTGATAACGATCTCTTTATGGCCGGTGGGCTTAATTTCTATGGAAAAATCAATGCGGGCTTCCACGGCCTTATTGATAAGCTCCATTACCGCGACGCCGGTATAAAACCTTCGGTAATAAATTGGAACGTCTTTCCTTGTTACGCTTTTAACTTCAAGAATCTTCATATTTTTCTATATGCCCGCCCCTCTTGATTTACAACACATGGACACTAAGCAGTTTATACATCAGCGTATTCAAATACAAGGGTGTTGATTGCGTTAAGCGATTTTCTGGAAATTTTGAGGAATTTGATATGCATAATCGTACTCAACCCGCTCCGGTTTGTCCGCAGCACCTGTCCAAGGGCGGCTACCGTTGTTTTATCCTGGACAAATTCGATTTTAAGCCGGGTACCCGACGGTATAGACATCTTAGTCAGTATTGAACAGCCGCCAATGGAAATGTCCATTATATTGCCGCTCAGTTTCCGTTTATCCACCACCAATTTAGTCTCATTCCGGGAGCCTGTTTTTTCCAGATGCACGAAATAAAAACTCGAGGGAATGCTGACACGCCGGCGGCGGAAACGCCGCTTGGAGGAGCCGGATATCAGGGTTGAATGGAAAAGTTGTACCCGGGACCCGTCCGGCCCATTGAGGAGCCCCGCGACCCGGCTTTCCACCGAAAAACCCCTGCTGGATTTGCTGAAAAACGAGAGGCTTACCTTGCCGTCCTGGGCCAAAGGCACAAGGGCGCCCAGGGCGTTTACCGGATGTTCCACCAAAAGGTAATTCCCCCTGGAAGAAATAACCTTAACCGGGTACTCTTTGCCGTTTGCTATAAATATGGTGTCGGTCTTGTCGGCAATCTGCCGGGTTGATGTGATGTTGTTGCTCTGGGTTACGGCTTCCAGGATATTCCGGGTGGAATAGAGGACAGACAGTTTTTCCTGGACATCCTCTTCCGACTTGGCCGATCGCTGAATGGCCCGGTATGCCCGTCTAAAATGCCGATCCAAAAGCTCGGGGGTACGAAGGGAATATTCCGGATCGCTCACGTTGTCATTTCTCATCACAAAATCCAACATTTTTTTCTGGGCTTTGTCCAAGCCGAGGTCATGGGCTACCTCGCGTATGGAGGATCTGCTGTACCTGCGCTGCGGCTTAGGAACGCTGACCGTACCCTGGGTAAAGACCGGGGATTTGGACTTAGCTTTTATCAGATTTACGATGGTAAAAGCGACAATTACAACCCCCAAACCTACCACGAAAAAAATGATATCCGAAGTTCCGGTTTCTTTATAAAACTGAGGCAATTGAAGTAGATAAAACGAGACAGAGCCCATATTTTCTCCTCTGGGGCCTGGAACCTGTTGCGCTTCGCGCGTAAAACCCCAAAAATCGCCTGACAGGCGACTTTTTTACCCCGCAAACTCCCATGGAACCGCAGGCCCGTAAACAAAAGGTTCGCCCGGGCCGGATAGTCGGGATTTTTGCGTTACCGGCGGCGCGAAATCCACCAACGCGGCGGTCCGCTATGTGGCCGGCGAAAAGGCGGAATGGAACTTAAGAAGCCGGGGAGCCAGCTCATATTCGGCCAGATCCCCAACCAGGACCGCGTCCCTGGCCTCGTAAGCCGCCGCCAGATCCTGCAAGATGGACTCAAATTCCCCGACATACTCAAATATCGGCACACCGTCCACGGTTAAAATTTCGGGGGAATGTCCCTCAAGCTTTAGCAGGCCAAGAAGGCGGAGGAGTTTCCCGGCGACGCTTGAAAAAAGCTGCACCGTTTCCGCCGCCCGCCCGTCCTTGCCGGTTTGAATATCCAGGGGCAGATCCTCAAGCCGCGCGGCCACCGCCTCGACCAGGGGGCCTGAAGCGGCGATCTCCCGCCGGGGATCCTCAAGCTCTTTTAGACGTTCCTGGATTATTTTTCGCAGATCCTGAGGCCCCGGGCCGTGGCCGGCAAAACTCCCATCCGCCAGGGTATACAGATCGCGCATGTGTTCCGAAAGGAAACAGCCGCCGGGGCTTTGCTCCCAGTTTTGTTTAAGCGCCGCCCTTTCCCCGAAGGAACAGTCCTGAAACTTTTCCGTTTTTCCGTAAAGATCGCTCAGGGCTTCCGCGGCAAGCTCCGCCCAGGAGCTGGTGGACAGGTTCAACACCCCGATCTTCGCCACTTCCCGGTTAAAGAAACACTCCAGAGATCGGGAATCGACCTTTTCGCCGTCCACTTCCAGACCGGAAAACCGGTAGCCCGAGTCCTGGAGCCAGGCGTCCAGACCCGCCAATACCTCCCCCAGGGTTTTTTCCTCTTCCAGGGTAATATCCGCGGCTTTTCCGTTTATAGTTATATCCATAGTTTACCTGTTATTGTTGTTGGAATTTTGCTGGACAAAGTTATCGAGAGAGGCCCCCATCCGCTCCATCCGGTTGTATGCCCCTTCCATCTGGCCGTACTGGAGTTTAAGCTGGGCTTCCTTGGCGGCAAGCTGGCGTTCCATGGTCTCGATCCGCCGGCGATCCTGGCTTATCCGGGAATCTATGGTTCCGGTTTTAAGGGCCACGAAGCCGCCGGACTCCACATAGGGCTTGGCCAGGTTGTCCATGGCGTAGGCAAGCCCCGAGTCCACAATCAGATCCCCGTTTGTATCGTAGCCAAAAAGCTGCTGGACGCCGGAAAGCTGTGTCTCCAGGGCCGCGTCCAGGACCCGCTCGTCGATTTCCAGGTAACCCCGCAGCCGGGAAGGATCGTAGCTGCCCCCGATACCCGATCGCCGTACGTCGGTACCAATGCCAATCTGGGCTAGAAGGACAAGATCCTGGCTCTCCGCCGTCTCGTAGGGCATGGTGGCGGCCCGCTGGAGGCTGGTTTTGAACTGGTTCAGGGTGGTATCCCCGTTGAACGCCCCCATGCGCTTTTTAAGCTCCTCCCGCTCATCGGGGTCCAGGTAGCTAAGCTCCTCGATGATTTGGGCGTCGTTCCGGGTAAGAACATTGACCTCCGCCATAAGCCGGTTGTAGTTGCCTACCAGGCCGATGATCGATTCCTTGATCGCCTCCCGGTTGGGCTCTATGGCCACCGTTACCGGCCGGCTGGAAATGCCCTTTGGGGTAACGGTAACCCCCGGAATAAGGTCGTCAATGCTGTTGGTAGGCCGTTTTATCTCGATTCCTTCCATGGTGATTACCGCGTCCTGGGCGGTGGAAACGGCGTTCCGGGCTTTAAAGCCCCCCTGGGCGTTTGGATCCAGCACCCGGACATTGCGAATGGAAATATCCCGGTGGGTGTTCCGGTTTACCAGATCCAGGGAAACGATGGCCCTGCCGCCGGTAAATTCTTCCAGATTATGCTGAGCGGAACTAAAATTACGGGAATCGGTGAGGGGGGGAAGGGTAATCCTGGCGCCATCCGAAAAGACCAGGGAAAGAACCGCCAGATCGTCTACCCGCCGGGGCCGTTCCGGGGTTTCCCGGGACGGCGGGGGAACCGAGGAAGGTTCGTTCTCGATGGTAATGCCCCCGTAACTTACCGAATCCGGCGGGGGGATATCCGGCCCGGGCGGGGGAAGGGGGACCTCGTAGTTGTCGGGGAGGATTTCCGCGGCCGTCTCAAACTGGATCGCCAAAGAGGGGATGGATCTGACCGGGGGATCAAAAGGGATGGACGCCGCGCCTCCGGCGGCAACCTGGAGAACCTCCCCTTTAAATGTCAGGTATTGAATGTCCGAGACAGGTTTTACCGAATCTTCGGAAAGGGGAAAATCCCGGCGGGCGTTATCCACCCGGTCGGCGATGCCGGTTATGATGGCTAATTTTTCCGCGTCATCGGCAAAACTCAGGTGCTTATCCGCCCCGGTGATTTTTGACTCAATAAGCAGGGATTTGGCGCCTTTTTCCACGGCGATGATGCTGGCCCCTACCTTGTCCCGGCCCCGGCGGTTCAGGATATCCGTAAATTCCTTCAGGGACCCTCCCTTAAAGGGAAAGGACACGGTATCTTCCCCCACGTTAAAGGTATAGGTTCCCGCCTCAACCTTAAAAGAGTCTTCCAGGGGCAAAGACAAAAAACGATCCGCCTGGGCAAGCTGTTTTACGGTAAAACTGTATTTGCGTTCCCCCGCGTCCCGGGTAGGGACGGCGGAAATAACCAGATCATCGGAAGATACCCCGATTCGTTCACTAAAGGGGTTTTGAAAGGAGAAAAGCTGCCGGGCGCTTTCCCTAAGGGAATTGATCCGCCTGCCGATTTCCTGCCAGTAAGTTTTTTGGATTTCCAGGCTTTCAACATTTTTTTCGGTTCGTTCTTTCGGGATCCGTTCGACCCTCATCAGACCTTCGATCAGCTTGTCGG
This sequence comes from Treponema sp., assembly GCA_031288815.1. Next base: position 3,873 of record JAITQR010000266.1, on the reverse strand, counting down.
TCTCAAACCGGCTTTTTACACCGGGAATGTAAATGTCGGACATAAACCTGCTTCGGCAGTTCTCCCCTAAACCATCTCATCTAAAAGGAAACCAATGGTCTCCCTGATTCGGGAGTGAAGCCGTTGGAGCTCCTCCGGGGGAAGTACCTTAATTACCTTATCGGTTTCCTCGTCGATGACCTTGACGGTTACCTCATGGGACTGGTGATCCACCACAAATTTGAGTCTTTTGTTGAAGGCAAGACTCACCTTCTCGATGTTTTCCGCGGCGATACTGATTTCCTGGCTTTTTTTCTCTACCCGGGGCTTGCCGTCCGGCATAATCGCGGCAAACTGTTGAAGCGCCGCCGCGCGGGCCTGATGGGCTCCTTCCTGGGCGGCCTCCTGCGGAAGGGTAATGTTCAAACCACCACCCACAGAGCCTATCGCTAAACTCATAATACCTCCCTGTAAACCGTACTATCCCGTAGTACGGAAAGGGGACTTCCCCTTGTTATTGCTCCTGTCGTCCATGACAAAAGAGCCTGTCCCTCCCGGGACAGATTGTTTTTAAAAAAAGGACGGAAAAGGGCGCGATCTTCTCCGTCCCGCGTTTAAAAGACAACGTCCAGAAGTCTCTTAATCCGCCTTGTCAAACTTAACCCAATAACTGTAATACCGACTGGGTACGTACATTGGCCTGGGCCAGCATAGCGGTCCCGGCCTGGGACAGGATGGAATCTTTGGCAAACTTGACCATTTCAGAGGCCATGTCCGCGTCCCGAACCCTGGATTCAGCCGCCTGAAGATTTTCAGCGGCAATGGACACGCCTTGGGCCGCCATTTCGAACCGGTTCTGATACGCGCCGAGATCGGCCCGCTGCTTGGATAACTGCCGCAGGGCTTCATCCACCGTACCGATGGCCGCGTTGGCCTGTTCGGGAGTGGCGATGTTGATAGTGCCTTCTTCTCCCTGAACATTCTGCAGCCCAAGGGCGGAGGCGGTCATATTACCAATAAAGATCTGTTCGTTCTGATCCATATTGGCGCCCACCTGAAGCAGCATGGTCTTGCTCCCCTCTTGCCGGGAAAAAGCCCCGGTAAGAAGATTCATCCCGTTGAACTGAGCGTGGCTGGCGACACGGTTGATCTCATCCACCAGTTGGGAAACTTCCACCTGGATCTGCATCCGGTCCTCGTCGGAATAAATCCCGTTCGCGGACTGGACGGACAGTTCCCGCAGACGATGCAGGATATCCTGGGTTTCCTGAAGATACCCTTCAGTAGTCTGGATAAAAGACACACCGTTCTGAATATTGCGCTCCGCCTGATTCAAGCCCCGGATCTGGCCCCTCATTTTTTCGGAAACCGCGAGCCCGGAAGCGTCGTCCCCGGCGCGGTTGATCCGCAGACCGGAGCTGAGCTTTTCAATACCCTTTGCCACACTCTCTTGAGTCGCCCCAAGTTCGCGATTGGCGTACACGGCGCTCATGTTATGATTGATTATCATCTAACCCTCCTTGCGTTGAATAAGTCCGGCTGTCCCTAGCCGGACCCGCGCTATACGGACGGCAAATCCGGAAGCAGGTTCGCGCCGTTTTTCCCGAATTTGCCGCATACAGGGCGAAACAACCTTCCGCAACGGAACGGTTTATCCTCCGCAAGAGGAGACCGCCCGAGGCAAAGGGCTGTTTCGCCCCGCCGTATCACCGTCCCCGCGGGCTTAAGCCCAACGCGGAAACGCCAACAGAGGGTATTTGTCAAAGAACGCTTTCGGATTCAAAAACGGGGTTCTTAAATCCAAGTACCGGGAGGCTCCGGCGGAACCTCCCCAATATCCACTCTAAAAAATACTACATTATTGGAGAAGTTGCAAGACCGAAGTGGTCCGCTGGTTCGCCTGGGCCAGCATGGCGGTTCCCGACTGGTTGAGGATCTGATCCCGCATATACTGGACCATCTGGTTCGCCATATTGGTGTCCCGGATCCGGGATTCCGCCGCCTGGGTGTTTTCTTCCCCTATGTCCAGGCCCACAATGGCATATTCCAGCCGGTTCTGGTAGGCTCCCAGGTCGGCCCGCTGCTTGTTGATGGTTTTGAGGGCTTCGTCCAGGGTTCCAATGGCTTTATTGGCTTCTTCCGGGGTTTCAAGGCTGACAAAACCCTGATCTCCGGGACTGCGGATCCCCAGGCCCTGGCTGGTCATGGTGCCGATAAACACCTGTTCCCGCTGATCCATATTGGCGCCGATATGGAACCACATGGAGGCGGTGACGATGTTGTCCCCGCCCTGACGGGCAAAACGGCCGGTAAGCATATTCATGCCGTTGAACTGGGCGTGACTGGCGATCCGGTCGATTTCGTCCACCAGTTGGGAAACCTCCACCTGAATCATCATCCGGTCTTCATCGGTGTAGATGCCGTTGGCCGCCTGAACCGCCAGCTCCCGTATCCGCTGGATAATATCCTCGGTCTCCTGGAGGTAGCCTTCGCTGGTCTGGATAAAAGAGATCCCGTTGGCGGCGTTGGCGGAAGCCTGGTGGAGACCCCTAATCTGGCTCCTCATTTTTTCCGAAACCGCGAGGCCGGAAGCGTCGTCCCCGGCGCGGTTGATGCGGAGCCCGGAAGAGAGTTTTTCCAGGTTTTTGTCCAGGTTGGTTTGGGTAACCTTGAGAGATCTGTCCGCGAAAACGGCGGACAGATTGTGATTGATGATCATGATCATCCTCCTTGAAATGTGAAAAAAGCGTCCTTGCTTTCTTTGATTGACCGGACAGGCCAGGCGGAGAGGGACCGCGGATTGTTCCCCGCTGACCAAATCTGATCCTTGCCATTTTCGGCAGGGAAGGAGGAAAACTTTAGCTTTTTTTGGCGGACCGCGAGATTAGGAGCGGCGGTGGTTCAGGCGACGACAGGCTCCTAACAATTCCCAAAACGCAGGTTCAGCCAATTGAGACAGAGGCCGAACCACTGGGCGGTGTGAAGGTTGATGTTTTCCGGGTCCCCGGCGCTGGTTTCGGGAATGGCCAGGGAGAGGCCGTGTTTCCCTTCGGGGAAGATATGCATTTCCAGGGGAATCCCCGCCCGCCGGAGGGCGCCGGCCAGGAGAAAGCTGTTTTCCACCGGAACCGAGGCGTCGGCGCAGGTGTGCCAGAGAAAGACCGGGGGGAGGGTTCCGTCAATATGGTGTTCCAGGGAGAGGAGATCCCGCAGGGCCGGATCGGGGTTTTCCCCCAGGAGTTTGTCAAAAGAGCCCTGGTGGGCGTATTCCCCGGCACTGATCACCGGATAGCAGAGCATCAGGGCGTCCGGCCGGGTAAGACCGGGATCTATGCCCGGCGCGACGGCGAAGCTTTCTTTCCGAAAAATCGCCGCGGAAAGGGCCAGATGGCCGCCCGCGGAAAAACCCATCACCGCGAGCCGCCGGCTGTCCAGATCCCAGCCCTTCGCGTTTTCCCGGATAATGCTCAGGGCCCGCTCACAGTCCAGTATAGGGACCGGGTGGCGGCGGGGTTCGCAGCTATACCAGAGGACAAAGGCGTGGTATGAGGCGGCGTTAAACCGGATCGCCAGGGCTTCCGCTTCCCTGGGGGAACATTGGCGGTACCCGCTGCCGGGGAGCACCAGAACCGCCGGACGGGGGGCGGAACTTTTGATAAGGTAAGCGTCCAGACTGGGCCGGAAACCGTCCTCCCCGGCCCCGGCGTAAGGGTAGCCTTCCCATAGATCCAGCGTAAATGTCCGCATAACAGCTCTCCTCCGTGTTTATTTAAGCCCCCATGCACTTACCCTGGGGCGATTCGGGGCTGATCTGCATAAGCTCAATCCGGATGCCGTCAGGATCAACAATCCAGGCCTGGAGATTCTTGTCGGAAGCCTCTTTGAGGCCGCTGG
>JAITQR010000252.1 GCA_031288815.1 Treponema sp. | reverse complement strand
CCGCAGGGGCTGTTGTGCTTTACCGCCACGCAGCAAATCCGCTTCTCGCCCGGGCCGGGCAGTTTCAGGGCCCGGAGATCTTCCTCCCCTATAGGCGCCGATCCGTCCGCCTCAAGGCCGAAGGCGCAGGCCGCCTTCCAGGCCAGGTCAAGGTCGCGGATATTGTTGTAGCCCAGCTCCTTGCCGTGGAGCTGCTCCATGCTCCCCAGGGCGCCGGGCCTATCGGTGTTCAGGTAGAGCGCCGCGCTCTGGTGGCCGTTCTCACCGTAACGGAGGCTCTGGGCCTTCCGCTGGCTGAGGGGCCAAAAGGCGGGATACTCCTCCTCCAGAAGGTAACGGGCGATTGCCCCGTCGTAGGCGGATGTCAGATCGAAGACCTTTCCCGCCAGGCGTTTCCTGAATTCCCCGGAAACCCCGCCGGCCCTGAGCCCCCCGATGGTTTCCCCGTAATCAGCCGGATCGGTAAGGACGATCACATCCCGGTAGTTTTTCGCCGCCGAGCGCAGCATGGCAGGCCCGCCGATGTCGATGAACTCCACCGTCTCCTCCAGGGAGAGCGTCCCGGCTTTTTCAAAGAAAGGGTAGAGGTTTACACAGACCAGATCGATGGGGGAAAACCCCCGCTGCTCCAGGGTTTCCAGGTGGGCGGGAATGTCCCGCCGGGCCAGAAGCCCCGCGTGGATGGCCGGGTGCAGGGTCTTTACCCGGCCGTCCAGACATTCGGGAAAACCGGTTACCGCCGACACGTCGGTCACCGGGACACGGTTTTCCCGCAGATGCCTCGATGTACCCCCGGTGGAGAGAATCTCCCAGCCAGCCCCGGCCAGATAAGCCGCCAGATCCAGAATTCCATCTTTGTTGAACACACTGATAAGCGCCCGCTTTTTCATAAACTCCCCCTGTATCCCCGCGGCCTTCCGGCGGCCCCGGATATTGCGGGGCCGCGATTCAAGGCTACAATACCCTGAAATGGGACAAGTATACTACGTTAAGCATCCCGCTTGCGGGGCTTTGTTCCGGCTCCCGGACAGCCGGGACGGCTTTAAAGGTGAAGACACAGGAGACCCCGCGCCAGAAGCCTGTCGCATTTGGCTCCTTTACGCCAAGCTAGGAAGGAAGCGGCGGCAAGCGCTCGGTCTCCGCGCCACGGCCTCCCCGCATGGGGTTATTTTTGGCGTAATTCGCTTGGCGGCATACCGTAAAAACGGCGGAAGGCCTTGTAAATCGAATTTTCCGAGGAGTAACCGCATTCGCCGGTTATCCGGGAGATGGGTTTGGAGGTTTTAAGGAGCGTTTCCCTGGCCAGACGCATCCGCTTGTATTCAACATATTCAAGGAAACTTTTGCCGGTCCAGCGCCGAACTATGTTTTGCAGGCGGTTTTCCGAGATATGAAAACAGCCGGTTACCATCCTGGTGTAAAGACCGGTATTGGTTATGTTTTCATCAATGTACCCGATCACCGACCTTTCAAATTCGGTTTCCCTGCCCTCGCGCCGGGAATTGATGACGCCGCAGATCTTCCGTATAGATTCCGCCACCCGCGCAAAGAGAAAACTAAGCTCCTCCTGGGAATCGTAGGCGGGAATAATCTCTTCCTTGCTGATATCAAGTTCAAGATCGTTGACAATCTGCAGAAGAACACGGCGGTAGAGGAAAAAAAGCTGCTGTATATCGTTTTCGTCGGCATAGCCCAGCCGGCATAACTCGTAAAACATGTTGTTGATAAAATCGATAGATTTACTTTCTTCGCCGTGCAGCATGAGTTCGTAGAGCCGCGATGCGTCAAGCAGCTCTATGGGAAACGAAAGGGCTGAGGCGTTTTCGTTCCGCAGGATACCGTTCTCCGTCAAACCGCGGGGGAGGCGCAGGAGATGGCGGACAAGGTAGAATTCCTGGTGGATATCGCGTATATCCGTCACCCTCCCGCTCAGGGCGATTCGGCAGTCCGCGTTCAGTTTGGCCCGTAAATCGGCGTTCAGGCGCCCCAGACGCTCTCCCGCGTCTTCATCGGGCAAGAACAGTACCAGCGTGTTCCCGGAAAAATGGGCGTAAGCCGAAGGCGGCAGGTGGGGTTTGATAATATCCTGGATCATAGCCTGACGCATGGTATAAGCTGTTAGGATAGCATCTTCCATGATTGGCAGGGCAATGGCGGCGATTCGGAAAGGAGAGGGAAAATCCGGAAAGTACTCCCGTACGGTCTGGTAAACGGCGTCCGAGTACACCAGTCCGTGAAGGAGACGCTCAAAAAGATTTTCCCGCTGGAGTTCTTCCTGCCGGGACAGCCGGGCTTTAAAGGAATCGTAATCATTCCCGGCTTTGGAAAGAAAATGCTGAATATACTGGTAGTCGCTCTTAAAGTCTTCCGGGTTCCGGTTCAGAACCTGCCGGCTGCCGAAATCGAGCACATCGTCCACAATCTCCCGTATCGGCTTTGCGTTACGCTGGGCAAAGAAAACGCTCAAGAGGACGCCGCTTAGGATATAGACCACGGCAAACACCACGGCGAGCCGCTTAAAGGGGAGAAGCCGCCGGCTGAATACCAGCCTGGGAATATCCACCTCCGCCCTGAAGCCCCGCTTCCCGCCGGCCATTTCAACCGAAACCATGTCTCCGCTATCCGTTTCCTCCGCCGCGCTGTCGATAAGAATACGGCCCCCCGGTTCCCGCAGCCGGATACGGCCGTCCCTGAGTACCTGGTTGGTTGCCAGCCGCGACAGGATGTAGTTCTTTTCCAGGGTGGCGAAAAAGAAGCCCGGCTGTTTCTGCGGCAAACCGCCGGAAAAACCGATCCGGAGGGCGATGCCCTCGTAGGTCCCTTCCAGAGTAACAAACTTGTCCTGGGCCGCAAAACTGCTGATCGAATAACCCTCCGGCTGCCGTCCGATCCACTCTTCCCAGGAAGAAACCCCTTCCTGCATGAAATATCCGGGGTAGAAATTCTCACCCGGGAAGTAGATGCGCTTAGAGCTGAGGAGGATCCCGCTCGG
>JAITQR010000219.1 GCA_031288815.1 Treponema sp. | reverse complement strand
CTAGAGTCTGTCCATAACGTGGACACATTATGGACTCGGACCGCGGGTCCGCGACTTCCTTAAAAACGTTACTTAAACAAATCGTGGATCTCCCGGGCGTAGAGGGCCTGGATCCGGTGGCGCAGAAGTTCCTGCTTGGCCGAAAGTTCCCGTCCAAGCTCGAAGGGTTTGGCAAGCAGCTTGAACTTAAAGACCCGCTCAAAGGGCTTAAAGCCCGTTTTGGGGTTCACCAGGTCGGCCACCTCGCTGGCGATAAGTTCGTTGATCTCCGGCTGCTGCAGGAGGAGTTCGTAGTCCACGATAGGGATACTGTTTTCCTCGGCAAAGGCCATAACCGTATTCTGGACCGGTACGATAAGGGCGGCCAGGTACTTCTGATCCTGACCCACCACGGCGCACTGGTAGATGTACTCGCTTTCCCGCAGCTTCAGCTCAATGGGTACGGGTTCCACGTTTTCCCCTCCCCTGAGCACGATGGTGTCTTTGGCCCGGCCGGTAATCCGCAGTTCGTTATCGTAGGTCAGCATCCCGATATCCCCGGTATTGAGCCAGCCCTCGGGGCTCAGCACCGCCGCGGTAAGTTCGGGCTTCCGGTAGTAGCCCTTCATCACCTGGCCGCCCCGGACCAGGATAAGCCCGTTGCGGCCTGGGGGCAGGGAACGGCCCTTGTCGTCGATGATCCGCGCCTCCGTGTTGAGCAGCACCTGGCCGATGGTACCCCGCCGGGACGCGCGCCAGCGCCGTACCGTCACCAGCGGGGCGGTCTCGGTAAGGCCGTAGGCTTCCTGCAGCCGGATCCCCACGGCGTTGAAGAAATGGTCCACCTTGGCCGGCAGGCTTCCCCCGCCGGAGATGCCCGCCCTGAAGCGGCCCCCCAGCCGTTCCCAGAGGTGGCGGTACACCAGCAGGGTGGCGATGCCGTAACCGGGAAGCAGGATCGCCCAGGGCAGGAACCCGATAGCCGCGTCCAGGGCACGGACGCGGCCGTGGAAGTTGGGGAGGAGCCCGAAGGCAAGATCCTTGAAGTAGCTGTACACGAGGCCGTAGGACACGGCGCAGTCGAAAAGCCGTTTCCTCAAGCCCCCCTGCTGCTTGACGGTCCGGTAGATCCCGTCCATCACCGCCTCCCAGACCCGGGGAACGCTTGCCATCCACTGGGGTTTTATGGCCTGGAAATCCGCCATCAGCACCGGGGCGATGGGCTTGGAATAGGCGATGCTGTTTTTGTGAAAGAAGATCTGGTACTCAATGAGCCTTTCATACACGTGCCAGACCGGCAGCACCGAAAGCCAGATCTCCCCGGGCTTCAGATCCAGGATCACCGCGAAGGCGGGAAACTGGGCGATGAAATTTCCGTGGGAGAGCATTACCCCTTTGGACTCCCCGGTGGTTCCGGAGGTAAAGATGACGGTGGCGAGGTCCTCGGATTTACCCTTCTCCATCTCCGCCTCCACATCCCCTGGTTTCAGGGCCTCGTGTTTCTGCCCCAGGGCGCACAGGCTGGGAAAGTAGAGGATGTGGATCCCCGCGGCGGCGGCGGCGGCCTCGGTTTCGGCGTCCACCGGGTCGTAGGTGACCAGGGTTTTAAGAGCCCCCAATTCCTCCCTTACGGAGAGTATCTTCCGCGCCTGCTTCTGGTTTTCCACGAAGACCAGGCCGCATTCGGTAAAACCCAGGATATAGGCGATTTCCCGCGCCGTGGCGTCGCAGCCCCGGGGCACGTCCGCCGCCCCGATGGAGAGGATGCCGAAATCGGTGACCATCCACTCCTGCCGGTTATCGGCGATGATCCCCACATGATCCCCCCGTTTAATTCCCAGTTCCAAAAGACCCCCGGCGATGTAACGGATCTCCTCGTAAAACTGCCGGTAAGTCTTGGGCTTGAATCCTCCCCCGTTCTCCTTGACGTATTGGCTTATAATATCCGGGCTTTCCCGGGCCCGCCTTCGCAGCATAAGGGGAAGCGTCTGTTCCATTAAGTACTCCTCATCATCAATCATGACAAAACGGAGTATATTGTCATTATAAAATCTTTGCAACCATCCGGTGGTTTACGTGACAACAAGCCGGTTTAAGGAGCCCGCAGCCTGTCGCGCCTAAGGTTCCACCACGCTCAGGGCGAAGGCGACGATCCCGTCCTCCACCTCTTCCCGGATATCCCGGTTGTTGTGGATCTCGTGGCGGTAGCCGGAGTAGAGTTTGGTAGTAAGGCGGCGGTGTCCCGTTTCCGCGAGCCAGTTGGCCACCTGGTAAACCCCCTCGCCGTAGTTCCCCACCGGGTCCTGATCCCCGGCGATGTTGTAGACCGGCAGATCCCGGGGAACCTTCTCCGCCCACTGGGTTCCGCTGATAAATTCCACCAGGCAGGCCAGGTCGTAATTGGCCTGGTTGGTTGAGGGGCTGTAAAGGTTGTTGAAGGGGTCGGAGGCGTGATCGGCCACCACGTCGGGGTCTTTGGAGATCCAGTCGTTGGGCCCCCGGGGATTCTCGTAGCGGTCTGTCCAACCGGCGAACATCCTTCCCAGATAGGCCATGTCCCGCTCCCCGCCCTTGCCCGCGTCAATCTGGGCCTTCAGATCCTTTGCCACCGGGGCCATGGTGTCCATAAAGCCGCAGGTTCCGCAGATGACAAGCCCCTTCAGAAGCCCGCCGTAACGCGCCGCGAAGCCCCGGCTTATCATGGACCCCCAACTGTGCCCGAAGAGGATATGGGGAAGGCCGGGGTAATCCTTTACCGCCATATCGCGCAGGCTCTTCTCGTCCTCGATGGTGGTGAGGAAGCCCTTGTCCCCGTAATCCCCCCAGATACCCGAGTCCACGGCGGTCTTGCCGTGGCCCACATGATCATCCGCGGCCACCACGAAGCCCGCCTCGTTCAGTTTGAGGATCAGGTGCAGGTAGCGCCGGGAATGTTCCCCCAGGCCGTGGACAAGCTGCACAATTCCTTTGGGTTTCCTGATGGGCGCGTAGATCCAGCCCTTCACCGTGTCTCTGCCGTTATACGACGGGAAAGCAATTTCCTTGAACATGATACCGCTCCTGTAATTCGGGATAACCGTGTTCCACCGGAAACAGGGTTTCCGGGCGAAGCAAATTTTGGAACCGGTTCAGATTATTCTTGATTCATACAGGAAGATTGTCAAGAAAATCAACATACCTCACCCTGAAGAGCGGGGTATTAAACCCTTCGCTACGAATAAGCTTTCCCAAAACCCGGGGTTCCGGGAAAGCCCCGGATTATGAGCGGTTCTTACAGCTTCGCGTCCCGGTGGCAGTCTTTGGAATAGATGTAGGTAAAGTTCGTCCTGCCCACCCCGTAGGCGGCCTGGCTGACATAGGGGCCGAACCAGACAAAATCGTTCCGCTTGATCATCCGCCACTCGTTGTCCAGGAGGTAGCAGCCTTCCCCTTCCAGGATATAGGCCCCGTGTTCCTGCACATGGGTCTCCACAAAAGGATGGCAGCCCCCGGGCGCGAAGGAGAGGATATGCATGTTCATGTCGTAGGCAAGGTCTATGGGAAGCAGATCCTTGATAAAGACGTTTTCCATGCCATCGTATTCCCGGTAGGGGATCCGGTTGGTGTCGCCGTAAACCGCCGCGGCCCGGTATCCCTTGAGGGGAATGTAGATCTGTTTGTAGAGCAGGGCCCTCATTTTCTTGCCGCCGGTGTTGCGGAACTCCAGGCCGGAGCCGGCGGGGGAACAGAGGTAGGAGCCGGCGGTCCCCGCGTAGGTTTTCCCCTCCGCGGCAAGGCTCCCTTCCCCCTCGATGATGTATACGAAACTTTCCACATCCGGTTCGTTCCCGAAGACGGCACTGGTACCGCCGTCCCGCTCCGCCTCAACCACGTAAAAAACGAAACTCGCCCCCATCTTGGGGGAGGCGACGATGCTCACCCGGCAGCCTTCTATGCCGGGAACCACATTGTTGACCAGTCCCTCCGGGGGAAGAACCGCGTAAGAGCCGTGTTTAACCACCGCCCGGGTAGATAAAATATCCTTTGGATACGCCATAAAAAATCCTTTCCGCCCGAGGCGGCATTAAAATCCCAAGCCGGCGGTCTCAAAATCCGGCGTTTTAAAAGCGCCTCAGGCGGTATCCCTGCTGTACAGGATCACCGCCAGGTATTCCAGATCGGTGTCGCCGGTGTTTTCTATCGAGTGAAAGTCACCGTCCCCGCACTGGGTCATGTCCCCGGGCCTCAGATCGTGCCAAACGCCGTTGTCGTTGACCCGGGCGCTGCCCTTGAGGATGTAGTAGGTTTCAAAGTCCCCCTGGTGGGTGTGCTGGCCGATAGATCCGCCCGGGGGAATGATGCTGACCCCAAAGAGGCGTCCGGTTCCGTACATTTCCCCGGATTCCAGGATATTGACAATCCGGGTGGTTTCCCGGCCCCCCTTCAGGTTTGGTTCAAGATTGATACGGAGATCCGCGGCATTTCTTACCATAACAAACCGCCCCTATTGCATTTCCATGACGAGAT
>JAITQR010000088.1 GCA_031288815.1 Treponema sp. | reverse complement strand
GCATCGATCTTTCACATTACAAGGATACCCTGATTAAGCGTTTCAGCAACCGGAATATCGGCGACACGATACTCAGGCTCGCGGAAGACGGGTCCAAAAAGATTCCCATCTTTATACTCAAACCCCTGGTCAAGGCCATTCGCGCGGGAAGTCCCCGCGACGCCCTGATCCTCGCCCTTGCCGGCTGGGCCCGTTTCCTTGACGGCACGGACGAAAAGGGAAAGTCCATTCCCATCAAAGACCCGGACGGCGCCTCCGTTATCGCCGCGGCAAAAAAGGCCCGTGAAGACCCGGAAGCGTTTCTGCGGGCCGCGGGTATTCAGGGGCCGGGTGAAGACGAACTCTTAAAACTCGGGGAGCGTTTCAAGGACTATCTGGAACAGTTGTGGTGTCAGGGCGCCCGCAAGACTCTGACGGATTTTTTACGCGCCGGGGGAAGGCCGCCGGTTTAGGTCCCGAAAGCCCGAAGATAGAGTATGACGCGGTAAAGAGCGTGCTTATTGCCGGTCTGTCCTTTTCTTTTATGGTAGTATCTTTAAGAAACATTAAGAAACTTTAAGAACCTTGACATTGTGTATAATCCTCTATAGTATATAGATTGATATGTAGATCGCACTATAGGCGTGTTGCGGACTATGTTTTCAAAATTTACACGGAATGTGTAAATAAATCACGAGGAGGATAAAAATGAAAAAATTCCTGAGGACAGCGGCGCTGCTGTTCCTGGCAACATGTATAGCCGGTCCGATCTTTGCGGGAGCCCAAAAGGAACCGGGAACCGGGACTGCGGCAAAACCGTATTCGGTTGCCCTGTTGATCCCGTATCTGGGGGATCAGAGTTTCTTTGATCTCGCGGCGGCCGGCATCGCGGAGATCAATAAAACGCTGCCCGATATTAAAACCAGAATTATCGAGATTGGGACCGATGATTCCAAATGGGAATCCTACTTTTTTGACGCCGCGGAGCAGGGTTACGATGTGATTCTAAGCTGCAACTGGCAGATCGCCCCCCATCTTAACGCGGCGGCGAAACAGTATCCCAATCAAAAGTTTATCAATTTTGACATTGAAACTTCCCCGGAACTGCCCAACGTGTATTCCATGTTCTATGCCACCAATGAAATCGGCTACCTCTGCGGCGTGGTTGCCGCGGCGGCAACCACGTCAAAGATGCCGCAGGCAAATCCCCAGGCGGTAATCGGCTTTATCGGCGGCATGGACATACCCGGAATCAACGACTTTATGGTGGGGTATGTCGAAGGCGCCCGGTCGGTGAATCCCAATATCAAAGTCGCGGTTTCTTATGTGGGGGGCTTCCAGGATGTGGCAACCGCCAAGGAAATTGCCCTTAACCAGTACAAGTCCGGCTGTGATGTAATATTTGCCTGCGCGGGTAACGCGGGCAACGGAGTCATCGACGCCGCCAAGGAACTTAATCAGTACGTCATCGGGGTTGACAGCGATCAGGCCCTGCTCTTCAAGTCGAGCGATCCCGTAAAGTCCGGGCGGATCATCACCTCCGGCTATAAAACCATTGACAAAACGATCCTGCTGGCTGTCCAAAAGGCCAAAGAGGGGAGCCTTTCCTGGGGTGAGCACGTGAAGTACAGCTACAAGGACGCCGGAGTGGGGATTGCAAAGAACGAATTCTACGAAGCCGCCCTGACCCCCGAGGTAAAAGACGCGGTCCAGGCCCAGGAAAACAAGCTTAAAAGCGGTACGGTGAATATTCCCAGCGCCTTTGACATGGAAGCCGGCGCGGTCAGCGCTTTCCGGGACGCGGTCAAACCGTAACGCCGGGATTTCGGCAGGCTTATCCGGGAATCTTGGTTTCCGTCCGGAAACCTTGGTTTCCGGATAACAATGGGCGCGTAAAAGCCTTTAGGAGGAGAAAATTCATGGCGGCAGAATCGCTGCTGGAACTAAGAAGCATTACCAAGGTTTACGACAACGGTGTAGTTGCCAACAGAAACATTGCCATGAGTTTCCGTAAAGGGGAAATCCACGCCATTGTCGGTGAGAACGGGGCGGGGAAAACAACCCTGATGAACATTCTGTTCGGCCTGATTCAGCCGACGACCGGCGCTATTCTGTATGAGGGAAGGGAACAGCGGTTCTCCTCTCCTTCCGATTCAATCGCCATCGGCATCGGCATGGTGCATCAGCATTTCATGCTGGTGCCTTCGTTTACGGTTTTTGAAAATATCAGCCTGGGCGGCGAAGAAACGCGATTTGGTTTTCTTTCGGAGCAGGAAAGCCGAAAGCGGGCAAATGAACTCTGTGCGCGTTACGGTTTCGATCTTCCCCTGGATGAACCGGTGAGAAATCTTGGCGTCGGCGTCAAGCAAAAGGTGGAAATTCTCAAACTGCTCTACAAAGGGGCCACCATACTTATCCTGGACGAGCCGACGGCGGTGCTTACCCCGCAGGAAACCGCGCAGCTTTTCAGCCAGCTTAAAGATTTTAAAGAGCAGGGCCACACCATTATTTTTATTTCCCATAAGCTCAGGGAGGTAAAGGAGATAAGCGACCGGATCTCGGTTATCCGCCGCGGCGAAAGCCTGGGAACCCTGGAGACCGCCGGGGTAAGCGTTGAAGATGTATCGGAGATGATGATCGGCCGGAAGGTTGAATATGAGTACAGCGGCATAAAGCGGCAGATTCTCCATACCGAACCCTGCGTTGAGGTACAGAATCTTTCCTTTTCCGCGGAGAAGGTGGACAGGCTCAAGAATATTTCCTTTACGATACACAGCGGGGAGATTCTCGGTCTTGTCGGCGTTGAAGGGAACGGGCAAACAGAACTGGTGGAGGTTCTCTTTGGTTATAAAAAACCCAACAGGGGAACCATGACCGTTAAAGGCGTCGGCCTTGGAGAAAAGAGCATTAAAGATATCCGCAAAACGGCAAAGGCAGCCTACATACCCGAGGACCGGATGCGGCAGGGCATTGCCGCGAAGGCCACGGTGGCGGAGAATCTTATCGCAAGTTACTATGACCGGCCTTCTCTCAATAAGCCCTGCATGATGGACCGAAGGGCCATTGGTACGGCCTGCGCCGATCTGGTGAAACAGTTTTCTATCGTATGCCAGGGCATCGATTCCCCCGTATGCTCCCTTTCCGGGGGAAACATACAAAAGGTGGTAGTAGCCCGGGAGGCCAACGCGGACCCGGACTTCCTCATTGCCGAACAGCCCACCCGGGGGGTGGATATCGGTTCCGCCAACGCGATACACAAGATTCTCATCGGCCTGCGGAATTCCGGCAAGGCCATATTGCTGGTAAGCGCCGATTTAGGAGAAGCCCTGGCCATGAGCGACAGGCTCATGGTTATGTACTCCGGTGAAATCGTGGCTATATTCGATACGCCCCGGTCCCTGACTGAACAGGAATTGGGGCTCTACATGCTGGGGATCAAAAGGCAGTCATGACACTGTTGAAATTGCGGCAATACAAAAACACTTCAATACAGATGGGAGCGGCGGTACTTATCGCCCTGTTTATTTCCTACGGGGTTCTTGTCCTGACAAGTTCCGAACCCCTTACCGCCTTTGGCAAAATGCTTTTTTCCCCCTTCACCAACCTGCGTTATTTTGGCAATGTGCTGGAACTGATGATACCCCTGGCTTTTTCAGGGATAAGCACGGCGCTGCTCTTCCGTTCCGGACTTTTTAATCTGGGGGGCGAGGGGATCTTTTACATTACGGGACTTCTGGCGGCGGTTCTTGCCACCAAGCCCCTGGGGGGAAGCGTTGTTCATCAGACGGTAGTAATCCTGTCCGCCACCCTGTTCGGCGGCCTCTTGGCCTGTATTTCCGGATTCTTCAAGGCAAAGTACAACGCCAACGAGCTTGTTACCTCATTGATGCTGAACACGATTTTTTTTGGCGTCGGTTTTTACCTGCTCAAGGTACAATTCAGGGATCTGGCGGTTACCGGCGTTGCCTCGGCGTTATTTCTGGACACCGCCCGGCTTCCGGTAATTATCCCCCGCACCCATGTCACTACCGGCATTCTCTTGCTCTGCGTTGCCGCCCTGGCGGTATGGTTTGTCATGTCCCGTACCAAGCTGGGCTACCTGATTAAAATGACGGGCATGAACAAAGACTTTGCCGTCTATTCGGGAATGAGTATTTTCAGCCTTACCTTAATTGTACACTTCCTGTCCGGCAGCCTTGCCGGGATGGGCGCGGCGGTTCACCTGATGAGTCTTTTTACCCGTTTTACCTGGTCGGCCCTGCCGGGCTACGGTTTTGACGGCTGCCTGGTTGCCATGCTGGGCAAGAACAATCCCATAGGCTCTTTTGCCGCGGCTTTTGTGCTGGCCTATCTGCGGACCGGGGCGGATATTATGGCCCGCACCACCGATGTCCCGGTAGAAATGGTATCGATTATGGAAATGGTCCTGGTACTGATGATTACCGCGGATTTTCTTCTCAAGGCGCTGAACCGCCGGGACGTAATGAAAAGCGGAATCGCCGGATCCGCCGCCGGGGAGGCCGCGCGATGAGCGGACTATGGGGCCTTTTCCTTTCCCCCGCCTTTGGGTACGCCATTCTCAGGGTAACCACGCCCCTGCTCTTTGCGGCCATGGGAAACGTTATCTCAAGCCGCGCCGGGGTAAGCAACATCGCCATGGAAGGGACCATGCTCATGTCCGCCCTGGCAGGGGTATTGTTTTCCGCCTGGTTTCAGAATGCCGCCCTGGGCCTGCTCTGCGCGGTCCTTGTAGGGATTCTGTTCAGCGCCTTTATGGCGTACCTTAACATTTACCTGGGTACCAGTATCATCATGGGGGGCATTGCCCTCAACCTTTTTGCGTCTAAATTTTCCGTGTACCTCCTCTACCTTGCCTCGGGACAAAAGGGGAATTCCGCGGCCCTGGCAAGCAAACAGCTTCCGTTGCTTAATATCCCCGTGGTACGGCACATCCCGGTACTGGGTGAAATTGTTTCGGGGCAGAATGTGCTGGTCTACGGCAGTTGGATTGCGGTGCTTATCACCTGGCTGCTGCTTGCTAAAACAAGGCTGGGGAAACACATCAAGGCGGTAGGGGAAAATCCCCGGGCGGCGGAATCCGTGGCGATCAATGTCAAGCGGGTACAGTTTATCAGCCTCTGCCTGTCGGGGCTCCTGGCGGGTTTCGGCGGGGCGTATATGTCGATGGGTTACCTTTCCATGTTCACCCGTAACATGGTTGCGGGCCGGGGATGGATTGCCATTGCCGCCAGCGCCATGGGCCGTTCCATGGTTGCCCCCACCGTTCTAACATCGTTCCTGTTCGGCGTTTTTAACGCCATCGGCAATATCCTGCAGCTTGAAAACATTCCTTCCGAACTGGTCACGGCTCTGCCGTCGGTGGCGGTATTCATGGGGCTTATCATGTACAGCTGGTCCCTGTCCCGGAACAAAAACCGTCTCTATGGATGAACGGAACGCACTGCAGGCAATTGAGGGCATGGGACTGCGGTCGATTCCGCGTTCCTGCGCTTCTTCAGGGCCTCCCCGTAAAAATACATGGTCTCCTCAAAACCGATGAGTTCCGCGATCCCCTCCGGGGAAACCTGCAGGATGCGGGACAGGCTTTCGATGAGGGCCTTGAGGACCTCGGCGATTCGGCTTTCATGGTCCCGGCTGTCCTGCGCAACGATACGGTTGATCTCCTCGTTTGCCCCCCGGTCCAGGCGTTGTATAAAAACCGCCAGGATCTCCGGGGAGGAAGCGAAGCTGAACTCCTGCCGCTCCCGGGCCTCCCGCAGCAGGGGGCCGATGACGCTTATATAAAACTCCCGGTCATAGCGGTAGAGCCGCTCCTTTAACACCAGATTCCCCTCGTCAAAATTGAAACGCAAAAAACCGGAGGTAAAGGCGATATGACTCATGCCGATGCCCCGGGAGGCGGCGATGGCCCGCTTAATCCGTTCAAAACAGCTCAGGGAACCGTCCTTGACCCAGGGCTCCACCGCCTCCAGTAAAACGAGGTAATGTTCCCTGCAGAACCGTTCACAGAGGGCCTCCTTTGAACTGAAGTGATGGTAGAGGGCGCCCTTGGTAAGCCCCATGCGTGAGGCGATCTGCTCCATGGAGGTCTGTTCATAGCCCTGCCTGAGGAACAGTTCTTCGGCGGAACGCATGATGTCGATAAAGGTTTCCGCCTTCTGTTTATCCCTGCGGGTCACGATTCCTGCCCTTATAGTACAGCAGGGTCACCAGGATGCCCGCGCCCAGGATGAACATGTTCATCACAAAGGGCAGATTCCGGGAGACCCCTGAGAGGAGGCCGCCGATCCAGCCGAAGGGGGCGCTGATAAACATGATGGTCATCTGGAGGAGCGCCAAAACCCGGGCGCGTTCGGCGGCGTCAACGTGGAGGGCCACCAGGGATTCGGCGAGCATGGCCAGCATGGCAACCCCGAATCCGTCAAAAACCAGGGAGAGGCAGAGGCTCATATAGCCCAGTCCCCCAACCGGCGGGGTGAGGATGAGGATCGTCTGCCCTATAAGGTAACTGCCAAAACCCAGGAGCAGGGGATTCCGCAGATGCACCCTGGTAAGATGGGGGATTATCGTAAAAAAGAAGATCATGGCCAGGACGGAGCGCAGCATGGGGAAAAAGGGCAGAAGCGTATCGGGCACCCCGATCTTCTGATTCACGATGATCTGCCAGAAGGTGATGTTGATCATCCCCACGATGCTTACCATGGCGGAAATGGCAATGGCGAAGAGGGTCCCCTTCGATCTGCCCATCAGGCGGATAACCCCTTTGTAGCCCCGGAGCAGGGAGAGGATGCTTTCCCCCCGGGTTTCCCGCATGCGGACCATTCCGGTCCGGGTTTCCCGGGAAAAAATATAGAGGAGGATGAGTTTTGTGGTCATTACCACAAACGCGTTGATATAGAGGATCCGGACGGCGGGGACCAGGGTAAAGCGGGATACTAGAATGGAGGATATGGGGGCAAAGAGGGCGGAGAGATGGCCGCAGCTCACCACCAGGGAGTAGATCCGGGTTATCTCGCTTTTTTCGGCGTCTTCCACGAGGAGGCAGTCCCAGGAATTGGTGGTGACCTTCATGGTGCCGTTAAACAGGGCGGCGATCAGAAAAAACCAGAAATTCCGCGCCCCCATCCAGATGAGACAGGGGAGACTCCAGGCGATGCAATCAAAGATCGCCGTAGTCTTGCGCCGGCCCAGCTTGTCGGTAATGGGCCCCCCCAGAAAGGCGAAGATCACCTGGGTGAACATATACACGGAGGCGATAAAGCCAATTTCCACGTCCCTGAGCCCCAAGGCGATCATGTACACCGACGCATAGGGCAGGCAGAGATTCATGGAGAGGCCCCAGAGGGGCTCGGTATACACGCAGGCCCGGGGATTTCCCCGCAGCCCTACCAGGGTCTTGATAAGAGGATTGTTCTTCACGCTGCCGTTCCCGAGGCCCCGGGAATTACCGCCCCCTTACCGGGCAAGGGCCTTATGGGTCTCCTTTAGCTGATTCCGGATGGGTAGTTTCTGGGGACACTTGTCCTCGCAAACCCCGCATTCCACGCAGGCCGATGCGTCTTTGTATTGCCTCCAGGGGACTCTCCCTATCTGGGTGTAGTTCTCTTGGGCGAAGGCGGTGATCCGGTACACCCGGTGATAGTTCATCAGGGTAAATATCTCCGGGATATTGATCCCCTGGGGACAGGGCATACAGTACTTGCAGCCCGTACAGTACAGACCAGCAAGCCGTTCATTTTCCTTCATCATCCCCTCAAGCTGCCTCGTTTCCGCTTCGGTCATGGGGTTGCCGTTATCCGCCAGGGCGGCGTTCTCCTCCAGCATCTCAATGCTGCTCATGCCCGACAGGGCGATATGGAGGTGGGGATTGGTGAATACGAACCGGAGGGCCACCTCGGCGGAGCTCTGTACCTTCCCGGGCAGGAGCTCCCGAATGACCGGGGAAGGCGCCCCCAGACGGCCGCCCCCCACGGGACCCATGACCACTATCCCAAGCCCCTGGGCATGGGCAAAGGCCATGCCCTGCTCGTTGGAACGATCCAGGATGTTATACTGGCAGAGGAGGGAATCAAACACCCCCTCCCCCCGGCGGATTATCTCGGCAAGATTCTCCGGACTATCGTGGAAGGAAAAGGATATATGCCGTACCACACCCTGGTCCTTCCACTTCTTTACCCGATCCAGGGGACCGTCGGGCGCGCAGACCTTATTGATAAAGGTATCCAGGGAGATTCCCCAAAAATGATAGAAATCGATATAGCCCGTGTCCAGCTTTTTTAGGGAAGTCTCCAGCCGCCGGTCGTAATCGTCCCCCGAGGCGTTTTCAATGGGGTTCTTTGTGGAAAGGTAGACCTTCTCCCGGAACCCCTTGAGGGCCTTGCCGGTGATGATCTCGCTCAGGGTATCACAGTACCCCGGGGCGGTATCAAAATAGTTCACCCCCAGTTCATAGGCCCGGTGGAGCAGGGCGATGCCCTTTTCCTCATCAAAGATAGTCTTCCCGTCTTTTTCATAGGCGGGAAGACGCATACAGCCAAAACCCAA
>JAITQR010000026.1 GCA_031288815.1 Treponema sp. | reverse complement strand
CCGCGTTGTTTCGCCTTTCCAGGATCAGCTCCGTTCCGGGGAAGAGACACTCGGTAAGGCGCCCGGGGTTGGGACAGTGGCAGGCCAGTTCCTCCCCCCCGCTTTCGGCGATTATGAGAAAACGGTTGGGGCGCCGGAGAAAACGCCCGGCCAGATCGTTACGGAAAAGTTGTACCCGTTCCCCGCCCCGGAACATACCGGCTTTATATCCCCCGGCCTCCAACTGAATCAACGTCTGGCCCGGATAAGCATTACGTCCCCAAAGCCCAGGCGCTTTGCCGCCTTGTCGGCGAGGCGTTTGATCGGGGCGGGGGCGGTTCCGGCGGCCAGGCCCCCCCAGGTGAGGATGCGTTCCAGGGTAAAACCTTTTTCCGTAAGAAGCCGCGACAGGGTTTTTACCGAAAAGAGGTAGAGGTGGTCGAAGATGGCCGAGCGCCAGCGGCTTCCGAAAAGCCGGGCCTGGAAACCCGAAATGTTTGGTGTGGTCGCCAGGAAGCGGCCGCCCGGAACGAGGATCCGGTAAACTTCGGCCACAAAACCAGCCGGATCGTTGAGGTGTTCGATCAGATGGGACGCCAGAACCACGTCGAAGGAAGCGGCGGGGAAGCGGCATTCCTCCAGGGGAAGGCTCCATACGTCCAGACCCCGTTCCCGGCGGGCGTATTCCGCCGAAGGGGAAATCTCTACCCCGGCGCTTTCCCAGCCACGGTTCCTTAACTTTTCCAGGAGCGCCCCGGTAGCGCAGCCGATGTCGATAAGACGCGGCGGCCGGGAAGCGGAAGCCAGGAGTTCCGCCTGGATCTCCCCAAAACCCGCGTCCTCCAGGGCCAGTTCCTGGAGCCGAAGAAAATTCACCTCGTTGGCAAGCTCGTAGGAAAGGTAATCTTCCCCGTGATTTTCCCGGTAGCGGCCGGCTACCAGTTCCGCTTCAGGCTGGGGGTTCATCTGGACAAGCCCGCAGTGAAGGCAGCGGACATACGAGAAACCTTCGCAGGAAAACCGCCGCCGGAACAACCGGCCTCCGCAGAGGGCGCAGGGGATAAGGCGGCGCTTCTCCTCCTCCACCGGGGTAGACCAGGTTTTGACCGCTTCTCTCATTCCACGGTAAAACGGACGGCCGCGCTTCGTTCGTTGCCGGCAATATCCTGGACGATCACCTCCAGGGTGGTCTGCCCCCTGGTCAGCCACACGTCACCCACGTCGAAGGCGGGATAGGGGGCGTAAACTTTTTCTACCGGGGTAAGCCCGTTACGGTCAACCATCAGTACCCCGTCTCTGGCGGAATAGGTTTCAAAATTAAGAGCTCCCGCCTCAACGCCGTTGACCAGGCAGAGGATCCGGTGAGGGGCCAGCTCTTTCTCGCCGGCTTCAAGCCGGGTGTCCAGGGCTTCCACGGCAATATGGTACCGGCCCTGGCTTATCCTTCCCGGAGCAACGCCCGTCTGAGCGGCGGTTCGGGGGAATTTTAAAAGATCGATAGATTTGCCGTCTTCGGCTATCAGGGTTACCGAAACGATCTGCGGGGGGCGGGTATCGGGAAGGGGAGCAATGATCATGGAAGGGTTTATCCAGCGCCGCTCCCGGCGATCGAAGACGGCAAAGAAGAAACCCTTTAACGCGGAGGGCCCGCCGCTTCCCCCCCGGGCGATGATAGCGTTTCTATCCACCTGGGTAGCGGAAAGGGCTGTCCCAACATTACCGCCAGCCTGGCTTTCGGAAGTTTCATCGAAGCGGCTATAGATACTGATAAGCCCATCCCCATGATCCAGGGCAAGCCAGTTTCCCATGGGGGAAGGCAGCCGGGAGGCGGTATCATTACTGGAACGGAAGAAAAAAAGTTCCCCCGCCTCCGCCGCCCTTACCGGTTCTTCGGTCGCAAAGGAAACCCCCACGGCGGGCCGGCCGTTCAGGTTGAAACCGAAATTACTGACAATACTTCCGCCGGAGGAAGGCCAATCCAAAGCCTTTACCGCAAAAGGTTCAGGGCAGAACAAAAACACGCCCAGGAGAATCCCTAGGAGCCTGTTGCACTTGTGGATTTTTGCGCCACCAGGGGCGCAAAAATCCTGATTATCCGGCTCCTGCGAACCTTTGGTTCGAACGGAGTTTGCGGGGTAAAAAATCGCCTTTCCGGCGATTTTTTGGGGTTTTATGCGCGAAGCGCGACAAACCCCTAGCCCCCAGGCTCCCGCCGCTTTTTTCCCCATGCCAACTCTCACCTTTTTTCCAGCTTAAACGAAGCCAGGGTAGATCCGCCGCCCAAGTAGAGGAAAGATTCCCGCCTCTCCAGGAAGACCCCGCCGCTTTTAAAAGGGGCTTCCATGGTAACGGTCCCCGACAGCTCAATACCCACAAGCCGCTTCTCCAGACCCCCATGGGCGCTAACCACAAAAAAAAGACCGTTATTGCCCGCCCCGTCCAGGGCGACCACTTCCCCTTCCAGGGGAACCCTGCGGCTTATCCGGGTATTCAGCTCGTAAATACCCAGGCCGCCCTGGCGCTCAAAAACGATCCGGTTGTCCTGGTCAATAAATGAGATGTGGACCGGGCGGCGGAACCCATCTTCCAGGAATTCATGGTAACTCACCCTATATTCCCCTGTCCCGAACCGCTCCAGCAGCAGGAAACGCTGATCGTCAATACCGGAGATAATCCCCATCATGTTTCCATCCCGGGAGAGAGAACAACCCAGGATAACCGAGATTCGGGAGCCCGCGGGTCTGTCAAGAAAAACGCGCCGGCCGGAAGCGTCCAGCACCTCTATCGCCCCGTCCAGGGAACCGGCAAGTACCATGCCACCGGCGACGTCGATACAGGTGAGAGGAGCGGCGAAATCGTAGGTCCAGAGAATCTCTCCCTTCTCGTCCAGGGCGGAAAGGCTGGTCTGTTCATCTCCCACCAGGAAGATCCGGTTATCCAGAAACAGAGGGTGGCCCCGGCCTTTTTCAATTTTAAGGATCCCTTCTCCCTGGGGATCCCGTACCTCTATGGACTCCGGAACCGCCTCATACTCAGCCCAATAATCTTGGGAAAGGGAAAGCTCTCCCGCAAGAACCTGGTTAATGCTGAAACGGCCATCCTGATCCACATAGCCAAAACGTTTTCCCAGGCGGAAAGGGATCTGCCCGGTGGTGGAAGCTGGAAGGGTATCCGAAATCTCTCCGGGAAAGACTACCGGATACCCCGATTCAAGGGAACTGAACCAGCGGGGAACCAGAATAGTTTCCTGGGGAATTGGCCGGGCGGCGGCGAAAATATATACGGTAAAAAGCACAACACAGATAAGGAACTTGTGTTTTTTCTTTGCCTTACTCACCATCCTTCTCATATGTTATTATATGAGGAGCGGGGAGGATGCGCAATGGCGGATAATGAAGACAGGGCGGACGAGGAAAAAATGGAGTCTCTTTTCCAGACAGCCCGGGGGGCTGCGGAGGCGGCCTATGCCCCTTATTCCCGTTTTCGGGTAGGGGCCGCCCTGCTCGCGGAAGACGCTACGGTATATTCGGGCTGCAACGTGGAAAACCGCTCTTTCGGGCTGACCATCTGCGCCGAACGGAACGCCTTGTGCCAGGGGGTGGCAAAGGGCAGGCGGGCCTTTATTGCCCTGGCGGTCGTTACCCCCGACTCAAAAGAACCGGTAGGCCCCTGCGGCGCGTGCCGGCAGGTTTTGAGCGAGTTTATGGGGAGCGGGGCGAAGGTCCGTTTTGGGAACGGCGGTCCGGCATGGGTGGATACCACTATGGGGGCGCTGCTTCCCTACGATTCTCTGCACGATTTGGCAAAAGAATCCGGTGGAAAAGATTGACATTTGATACTATTTAATGCATAATGACTGAAATGATCGATGATGATATCCTAACAATTGAGGAAGTCGCCAAATACCTCAGGGTTTCGGAGAGAACGGTATACGACTGGGCCCAGAAGGGAGAGATACCCGCCGGGAAGATCGGAACCGTCTGGCGTTTCAAAAAGCTGGAGATTGAAAAATGGGTGAACGACCGCTTGTCGGCCAGCCGCCTGGAGTCCCATACCACGGCGATCCAGATAGATACCATCATTTCCCCGGACCGGATACTGTTTCTCAACTATTCCACCAAGCGGGATGTCCTTCTGGCTCTGGCGGATAACCTTGCCGCGGCTCCTCAGGTGAAAAACCGGCAGGAACTGGTGGGAGAGATCCTTAAGCGCGACGAGCTTATGAGCACCGCCATTGGCAGGGGTATCGCCATTCCCCATGTCAGGCTCTCGTCGATAACGGATCTGGTGGCCTCCGTTGGGGTGAGCCATGCGGATATTATTGATTTTCAGACCCTGGATGACGAACCGGTCAGACTGGTTATCATGATCGCCGCATCCTACAACCAGCATGCCTATTATCTGCAAACCCTTTCCTTTTTCAGTTCCCGTCTCAAAAACCGGGATCTGCGGGAAGCCCTGCTAAAGGCGGAGTCTCCGCTGGAAATTTACAATCTTTTAGCCGGCAAGTAGTCCCGCAACGTTACCGGTTTTCCGCCGAGATGTCAAAGTCCTGAAACGGCGGGAACCGGGGAAAATGTCCAGTTACAAACACCTGATGTTCATGGCGCTTATGAAAGACGATTACGGATCCTCCCTCCTCCGGGGAGTTGAATGAGTTTGCCCTGGGCCATATTCTTGCACCGCTTGACAAAATTTTTTGTCCCGGTTAAAAGTACGTATTGAACATAAACGCAGTAATAACCTGACTTTGTGCGGGGCTGCGATAATGTGCGGGCCGCTAGCTCAGCTGGTAGAGCAGCAGACTCTTAATCTGCGGGTCGCAGGTTCGATCCCTGCGCGGCTCATCGCTAATTCCTTATATTATAAGGAATTAGCAAACTGTATCTTACTGGTATTTCTAGATTCGTAGCGCCTGTGCTGGAATTGTGCAGGAATTCCTCAAGGAGGTACGCTATGGCTAGAATCGCCGAACCTATCATAATCCACAAGCGTGGAAATTCCTTTCAGTTTACCCTCAATTCGACTTGCGGGCTC
>JAITQR010000362.1 GCA_031288815.1 Treponema sp. | reverse complement strand
AGAATCCCGATGTAGGAAGAAAGGAGTTTGTCGAATTCCCCGTCATCTTCCATGGCAGGTTCGTTGTTGTAGTTTTGTACCAGCCGTTTCCAGCGGGAATCGACCTCCTTCAGCATAAGCGGGCGGAGGTCAACCAGGAACCGGGTTACCAGGGGGAGCACGTTGGCTTTTTTTATGAACCACTTCTCGTCGTTCTTAGCCGCTATCATAATCCAGGCGGGAACCTCGTCGTTCTCGCTTTCGGTGGTTTTTTTCCTGATATAGTCTTCCAGTTCCTTGCCGCTGTACTGGCCCAGCAGCGTTACTCCCTTGTTGTTGGTGAATTTGATAATCGAATCGGTGGTATGGTAGTAAGGGGCCTTGTCCATGTTCGCCTCCAGGGCCCGGAAGGCGTTGTCCCGCTCCCGCTCCCGCAGGGCGTAACTCTTGAACAGGTTGTTACAGAGTTCAATGATAAGCGCCGCCTGGACCGCGGCGATATCCCCGGCAAGTTTTTCGTTTTTCTTCCCGATATCGCTTTTAATCTGGGAACAAAAGCAGACCCAGAAAAGATAGGTGGATTCCCCGCTGGATTCCAGGGAAGAGACACAGTCCAGGGGATGGTTAATGATTGTGTCAATGGTATCCCGGACAAAGGTTTCCCTGCCCTGCATGTGGGGATAAATTTTATGGGTAACGTAATCTTTGTTGTTCCGTTCCAGGAGGTAATACCGCACTTTCATGACGGCCGATTCCAGGATGCGGCGGGGAATCAGAGCCGGGAAGAGCAGGGTGCTGCCCCACGTATCGGGAAAGCGAAGCTTGATAAGGGGCAGAGAGGATTCGGACTGTCTCTCAAAATAGGGGACCAGATCGGTTTCCAGATTAAGCTCTTCGACCTGGCTCTCCGGCAGGGTTAACCTGAGGGATTCCTCGTTGGGAAAGGGGAACTCCGCCGTTTTTTCGATATCCCGGTAAATCTCCTTGAGTTTTTCCACGCAGTAGTAAGGCAAAAAGATGCGGCCGTCCGGCGTATCGGTCAAAAGCACGCAGCGGCCGTCTTCCGTATACTGGCCCATTTCGTTCCAGAATCTAATAGTCGTTTCCAGGGCCCAGGGCTTCCATTCGGGATGTTCCTGCGCCATGTGGGCCGCGTATTTAGCGAGAAAATTGGTAAATTCGTCTATTCTTATATAAGCCGAATTATGCTTGTTTGAGTAAGCCCGCAGAATGGCATAAAGATCAAACGCTTTTTCCATACATCCACTTCTAATATCGTCATTTTTTAGGCTTTTTTAAAGATCAATCGATCCTGGCTGAGATAGAAAGTAAAAAAAATTGACCGTCCCGCCGAATTAGAACCGGGTGGGTTCTGAAACCGGATCAACCGGCTCCCCCTTGAACAAGCGCCGGCACTCAAGGTAAAAGCGTTTCTCGCAGGCTTCCCCCATGGAAAAACTTTTCCGGGGCAGGGGGCCGGATTGGGCAACGGTCTCAAAAAGGCCCTCCTTCCGGATAGGCGGGAGAAAGAGGCCCGCTACGGGACGGCCGTCCCGCCGCCCGGCGGCCAGCCGGAACAGCTCCTCCTCGCCGTGGATGGAGTCGATGGACGGGGCTCCCCCGGCGCCTTCCCCCCGGGCGATAAACCCGTCCAGGAGGGGCTGGAGGCTTAGCGTGGCGAGACCGGGGGCTTCGGTCTCAAGGATCAGGCAGCGGTCTCCCGAAACGAAACCAAGCCGGTGTCCGGGTCCCTGTCCCTTGACCAGTTCCCGAAGCTTCCCGAGGCCCTCCACGGGGTAGGAGGCCGCGCCGGGGAGTTGGGAGAGCAGAGCCAGCAGCCTGCCGGGGTCGGCGTTAAAGATCACCCGGTGAATGGGCTCGAAAGAGAGGCCCGGATCGTAGAGGTTTACCAGTTCCACCAGCGCCCAGCGGGCCGGATGTTCCGCGAGACCCGCTTCCCCGGCGTGGGCCGCCTTGTACTCCTCCCAGACGCCTTTGGCGGCGGCCAGGGAGTGGTTGCCGTCCCCAACGGCATAGAGGAAAGGCTCCCCGTCTTGGCCGGCGCCGTAACGGGTCTCCGCCCGGCGGCGGAGTTCCCCCAGTTTTTCCCCCGCCGCTTTCCATTGGGCTTCCCCGTGGAGAAACCAGCCGCTTAGCTCCCCCGATTCCAGCATCAGGGGGCTCCGGTAAACGGGCTCCCCCCGCCCCACCGTCCCGGCCAGGGCGGGAAACAGGATGTCCTCCCGGTCGTCAAGGAGGAGGAGGATGTGGGGGCTTTCCAGGGGCGCGCCCCGGCGGATCTCCATCCGGGAGGGGAGCCGTTCCCTCAGGGTACCCTCGGTGGCCCGGATAAGGCTTTTCGCGCCGGCGGCCCACTGGTAGCGCTCCAGGTCCACCGCCACGACCAGCCCCCGCCGGATCTTGTGGAAAGGGGTGCTCCGTTCCAGGTACACCCAGCCCCGCCGGGGAGGGGCGAAGATCCCCCCGTCAAGGTAGGCGTCCATGCTCCGGTGAATATTCCCAATCCGTTCTTCCCTGGAAAGCGGATCGGCTTCCAGGTAGAACTCGGGGAATATGAGGTTCAAGGTGGAAGGGGCGTCCCCAACGATTTTTCCGGCTTTTTCCCAGTAATCCCGATCCTGGGTGAACTGATCGCAGGCTACCACCGCCCATTTCAGAAGATCGATCCCCCGCCGGGGAAGCAGTATTTCAGGAAGGGCAAGGCCCAGGCTTTCAAGCAGAAAGGGGGCCGTGTTTTTTATCTCCGCCATGTTCAGATACTCCGCCTCAATTTTCCGCATGGCAGTCCCTTTAGACTAAAACCACGGGTAAGGTATTTCGCAACCACGGTTGTTCGGAAACTTCGGTTTCCGAACAACAACCGCTTAAAACTATATCCCATGGACCCCAATATTACTATAATATAAAGGGAGACCGAGCTGATGGAATATGTACAATTTGGCAAGACCGGCGCGACGGTGAGCCGTCTGGGTTTTGGGGGCGCGGCGGCGGGAGGACGGAACTATATCCGCCCTTACGATCCGGACAGCGGGGAATCCAAAGCCCTGATCCGCGAGGCGCTGGAAACGGCCCTGGAATTGGGAGTGACCTATTTCGATACCGCCCCGGCTTTCGGGAAAGGCGCTTCGGAAAGCGTTTTCGGGGAGGTCCTTGGCGGGGTGGATCCGAAAAAGGTATTCCTGGCCACCAAGTGCGTGCCCACCGATTACGAGGGGCTCATGCGGTCTATCGAGGGAAGCCTGAAGCGGCTGCGCCGGGATTACGTGGATCTGTTCCAGATTCACGGCGGCACCTATACCGCCGAACGGGCCCGGCAGATCCTCGCCCCCGGGGGGATGCTGGAGGCCATGGAAAAACTCAAAAGGGACGGGCTTGTCCGCTTCATCGGTTTTACCAGCGAGGACAACAACCCGGCGCTGTTTGATTTTATTGAATGCCGCCGTTTTGACGCGGCCCAATTATGCTACAACCTTTTCTTTCAGCACGGTTATGAACCCAACCGCCCCTTCGGGAGCCTCCTGGCCGCCGAAAACCGGGGGCTCGGTATCACCGCCATGCGAACCGCCACATCCGGCGCCTTCCAACGCTGGATAAAGATGATCCGGCCGGATGACGATTTCGATTACGTGCCGGCGCTGATCCAGTTCGTGCTTTCAAATCCGCTGGTGGACGTGGCGATCCTGGGAATGCGCAGCCCCGAACGGGTCCGCCGGAACGTGGCTATCGCCAACGATTTCGCCGGCCGTATAGACATCAAGGCGGTGCACCGGCGGACCGTCCGGTAGGAGCTCATAACAACTAAACGTTTACCGGCATATAACAACTGCCTAGGCGAAAAAAGTAGACTTGTTCAACAACCCGATTGGATGTCTGCTAACCTTCGGTAGTAGGCTGTCAACTCTAAATCACCTGATTAAAGCTTATCCGCAAATAGAAAAGAACCGATAAAAAAAGTATGAAACGAGTAAAAGGAAGCGGTATCAAATCATGGGAACTGACGGATGACCTGTGGGAACGGGTTCGAGATTTCGTTCCTCAACGGAAACGGAAAGAAACAAGACC
>JAITQR010000349.1 GCA_031288815.1 Treponema sp. | reverse complement strand
CACATCATCCCCGGTTTTCTGGAAGGCGCCCGCCGGGTAGATCCGGGCATCGAACTGGACTTCCGGATAATCGGCAACTGGTTCGACGCGAACAAGGCCGCGGAACTCGCCTCCGGCATGATCGATTCGGGGGTGGACGTATTCGCCTCCATCGCCGGCGGCGCGGCCCAGGGGATGATCCGCGCGGCCCAACAGCGGGGAGCCTATGTGGTGTTCCACAACACCAACGAATACAGCCTGGCTCCCGGGGTCATTGTGGGCTGCGGCCTTATGGAACAGGAGAAGCTTGTCCGGGAGATCCTTTCCGACGTGCTTGAGGGAAAGGCGCGGTACGGCGTTTCCCGGACCGTGGGGGTGAGGGAAGGCTACCTCGGTTTTGCCTCGGACGATCCGGGTTATACCGATTCCCTGCCCCAGGGTATCCGGGACAAATTCAACGCCTTTATGGACGATATCCGCGCGGGCCGGGTCGCCTATACGACACCCCCCCTCAACTGAAGGGAACCGCCCTTTTGAACCGGGGAGAAACGCGGCGGGAAGCCGGAGCGGCGAAGCCCGATGCCGCCATTCCGCCGGGCGGCGCGGTCTTGGCCGACCGGGGCCCTGAGCCGGACACGGTGGTAGAACTGCGAAATATTACCAAACTGTATCCCCCTTCCCCCAGGCGGGTGAACGACTCGGTAAGCCTCTCCCTCGGGCGGGGGGAGATACTCTGTCTGGCCGGGGAAAACGGGGCGGGCAAGACAACCCTGATGAAGATCCTCTGCGGGGTGGAAAGCCCCACCGAAGGGGAGATCCTCCTCCGGGGGCGGCCGGTAAAGATCCCTTCCCCCCTGGAGGCGAACCGCCTGGGGATTGGCATGGTGTACCAGCACTTCATGCTGTTCCCGGAACTTACGGTGGCCCAGAACGTGGTTATGGGGATAGAACCCCGCAAATGGGGTTTCCTCTATGACCGGAAGAAGGCCGAGGCGGCGGTAAACCGGGTTATCGGGGCCAATGGCTTTTCGATAGAGGCGGGAAAGCCCGTGGCCGGTCTCACGGTGGGACAGATGCAGCAGGTGGAGATCCTCAGACTGCTCTACCGGAACACGGATATCCTCATCCTGGATGAACCCACCGCGGTACTGGCGGAGCGGGAGATCCTCTCCCTCTTTGAGACCCTCCGGGGCCTTGCCGCCTCGGGCAGATCCCTGATCCTCATTACCCACAAACTGGGGGAGATAAAGGCGATCTCCCACCGGGTGGCGGTGATGCGGAAGGGCCGGCTTGCCGGGATCCGGGAAACCGCCGGGATAGACGAAGCGGATATCTCCCGGCTGATGATGGGCGGGGAAGAGGAGGAAGCCTTGCCCCGGGAGGCCGCCGGGGCTGTCGCCGGGAGGGCTGCCGGAGCGGCTCCCGGAAAGGCCGCCGGAACAAGGGCCGGAAACGCCGGGTCCCGCGCTTCTCCGGAACTGATCCGCTTTGAGCATGTCTCGGTAAGGCGGCGGGGACAGAAACAGCTCCTCCTGGACGACGTCTCCTTCGCGGTACACGCCGGGGAGATCCTGGGCTTCGCCGGGGTGGGCGGTAACGGCCTGGGGGTGCTGGAGGCGGTGCTGGGAGGCTTCCTTCCCGTGGCCGGGGGAAAGATCTTTCACCGGGGAAAGGATATTACGGGCTTCAACAATACCCGCCTCAGGGAGGAGGGGCTTGCCTACGTTCCCGCGGATCGCCTGCGGGTGGGCAGCGCCCCGGCGGCCAGGGTGGAGGATAACATCGTTATCAACCGGCGGAAGGAATTTTCCCGCCGGGGGTTTTTCGATCTCGCCGCCATGAGGCGCTTTACCGGCGATCTTATCCGGCGTTACGGCATCTCCGGCGGCGGGGAGCTGGCCGGCACCCTTTCGGGCGGCAATATCCAGAAGATGATCCTGGCCCGGGAGATCGACAGTTTTAGGGATTATATCGTCTTTTCCGAACCCACCTGGGGTCTGGACATCGCCGCCGGCGCGTATCTGCACGCCGAGATCCGTTCCCTCCGGAACCGGGGCGCCGCGGTTATCCTTATCTCCACCAACCTTGACGAAATTCTCGCCCTGGCGGATAGGATCATCGTCTTCTACCGGGGAAGAATAGGCGCGGAACTGGGGGACACGAAGATCCCAAACATCAAGGAGAGGATCGGCGCCGCCATGCTGGGAGCGCCGCTTGTATATTCCTAGTATCCCGCTGTACACTCATTTATCCCAAACTCGTTTGGTTTTGCGAAAGCTTTCGCCTGGCGGTCGGTTCTTGGGGGCTTACCCGCGAAGCGCGGCAAACTCCTAGACCCTAAAAAATCAGCTTCAAGGAGGCAGTTATGTCTAACTCGACCATGGACGCCATCTTCGGGCGCCGTTCCGTCCGGGCCTATACGGCCCAAAAAGTGGATGATGAAACAGTGGATCTTCTGGCCAGGGCGGCCCTGGCCGCGCCTTCGGGCTCCAATTCCCAGCCGGTGGATGTTGTTGTGGTTAAAGACGGCGCCCTTATCCAGGAAGCGGAAAAGGCGGTAATCGCCTATTTTGTGAAAAAGAACGACACCGGCGTGGTGGATCGTATCAGATCCCGGAACAACAAGATCTTCTACGACGCCCCGGTATCCTTCTTCCTGGCGGTTAAAAACAAGTCCGCCGTGGACGTGGGGATTGCCGCGGAGAACATCGCCATCGCCGCCGCCAGCCTGGGGCTGGGAAACATTATTTTGGGCCTGCCCAACGTGATCTTCAACGATCCTGAGACCGCCGCGTACTGGAAGGGCAAGCTGGGCTTCCGCGAGGGCTACGAATTCGGCCTGGCGGTGGCGGTGGGTTACGCCGCCGATACGGGAAAGCCCCACGACATCGACCTGAAAAAGATCAGCTATATCGAGCCGGTTTCAAAACTCGGTTAACGCGGGTCAGGGAAAATTGGCCCTGGGAAAACCGTCCAAAAGCCCGGTTTACCTTTACCTCCGGATGAAATTCGATATACTGAATTGTTAGAGGTATTTTTATGAAAAATCACAATCTGGCCATAATCGGTTTAGGCGGGATGGGCAACTGGCACCGCGAACTCATCAACGAAGGGGCATGGTTCGGCGGGCGGAAGTTTAGCCAGGGGAAAAGCTTTGAGAACCTTTCGGTTACCGGTTCATACGACATTGCCGAGGCCAGGCAGCAATTCGCCGGGGAGCACGGTTTAAAAGCCTACGGTTCCCTTGGGGAACTTCTTGAGGATCCCGCGGTCGACATTGT
>JAITQR010000307.1 GCA_031288815.1 Treponema sp. | reverse complement strand
TGAATCCTCAGTGTTCTTTTTGGCCGAAAAACAGCGTTCCAGGAAGTCCAGGGCGGAAAAATCGCCGGTTACCCGGTATTTATGCTGAAAGAGCGCGTCCTGGCCGCTTAGTTTGCCGCCTGAAATGGCGGCCCATACTTCAAACGGCGTTTCTATCCGCGCGGTGCGGGGCAAAAAGTTTTCCGCCTTGAACGTGCACCTTGTCTTTTCCAAAACAAGCTGATACGTCTTTCCCAGGTCGGTAAAATAAAATTCAAGGACAATTTCTCTGTCCTGTCCATGGGGTTTGTACAATACCGACATTTGCCGTAAGAGCCGGTAGGCTTCGTCTTTTATTTCCTGGGTCGCGGTTCCCTTTTCCCAGCTTAGATTGGCCAGTTCCATAAACGCTTCGGGGGGGTAAAAGGGTTCGCCTAGTTTTTCCCGCGTATCGTTTGAGAAGGAACCCTGTTGATATACCTGTCAAGAATACCGGCCATATCGTCCGCGATAATACATTTTCCGGGCGTCTTCTCCCAGCAGCAAAAATAACCGCGGCAGGGCTCTATGTTTTTTTGAGACAGGGTAATCGTTTCTATGAAGTGATTTCCGGCCTTGGTTATTCCATTGATAAAGGCGCCGGTAAGTTTTAAGGTGTTGCTCTTTTCGCCCTTCGGACTTCCGTTTATCAGCTGTTTTTGTCAATTCCGCCATGGACCGGCAATATGCGCTACGCCGGCGGGGTGACGGGGAACCCCGTGGTCCCCGGCCGGACGGGGCGGGGATCGGAATGCATAAAAATACAAAAAAGCCGGAAAAAATGAATAAAAAACGGGAAAGCTTGATCTCTTTTCAATTTGTGGATATACATAAATAATAGGGATATTACCCTGCAGGGCCTTACCCGCATGACGGCGCGTTTTTTGTGGGGGTACGGAATCTGTTTACCGTGGCCGGATTCAAGGGGGCCTTTACCACCGCTCCCCGCCATAGGGAAAGGCTGCCCGGGGATCCGGCGGGGGCCCCATTGGACGCCGATTGGCGATCCTTTTCGCCCGATAGGACAACAGGGGGAAGCCTATGTCTGTGATTGAATATTCAAGAAACGAGTCCTTTCTGCACCGCCTGGATCCCCGTACAAAGCTGCTCCTGCTGCTGCTTTTAACGCTGGTCATCTTCATTGTCAATCAGCCCTTTGTTGTCGCCGCCCTCATGCTCAGCTTCATTGCCCTCTGGGCCGCCGCCAGGATGCCCTTCACAAAACTCAGATCCTACATAAAGTATTTATTGTGGCTTATTGTTTTTATTACCCTCATGCAGATGATCTTCGGTCCCGGAACAAACTATATTCTGAAACCCCTTATTCCGGAATCGGTGCCCCTGTTAGGCGGCAGGGGTTCCCTGAAATGGGACGGTCTCCTGCTGGGCCTGATCATCGGCCTCCGGCTGATTGCCCTTATCGTGCTCATGCCCATGCTCACCATGACTACGGAGGTGAACGTGCTGGCCCTGGGCCTCACGAGACTCGGCCTTAATTACAAGGGCGCCTATATAACCACCACGGCCCTGAACCTTATTCCCACCTTTGAGGAGGAGGCCCAGGTGATCATGGACGCGCAGAAGTTGCGGGGCACGCGCGCCTTTGAGGGGGGTAATTTTTTTGATAAATTAAAGGCCTATCCCGCCCTTGCGGTTCCCCTGGTGATAGGCGCGATGCGCCGGGCGCAGATGATGGGGATAGCCATGGACGCCCGGGCCTTTGGGGCCTATCCGACCAAGACCTACCTGGAAAACATCAAGATGTCTTCCCGGGATTATATTGCCTTTGCGGCGGGCATCGCCTATTCCGCGCTGGCCCTGACGCTGAATTTTACGCTGCCCTAAGGAAGCAATCATGCGGGAACCAATAATCACGCTGAAGGATGTGTCATACCGTTACCCCCGAACCAGGGTCTGGGTTCTGAAGAAGATAAACCTTGCAATCGGAGAGGGCGAATTCTTGGCGGTGATGGGGGAAAACGGCGCCGGTAAAACCACCCTGTGCAAACTGTTTAACGGGGTTATTCCCCATTCGCAGGAAGGGGTGCTGAAAGGTACGGTTACTGTTGACGGTATTGTCACCTCCGAATCATCCGTCGCGGCCCTCGCGGCCAGCGTAGGAATGGTGTTGGAGGACCCTGAGACCCAGCTCTTTACCACCATCGTCCGCAACGAGGTTGCCTTTGGCCCCGAGAATCTCCTGGTGCCCCCCGATGAAATACGGGAACGGATAAGCTGGGCCCTGGAGGTGGTGGGCCTTTCCGAGTACGCCGACAAGCCCCCCGCCGCCCTTTCGGGGGGACAAAAACAGCGCCTTGCCATCGCCTCCGCCCTGGCAATGGCCAAAAAGGTCCTTGTTTTGGATGAACCCACTTCCCAGCTCGATCCCGTCGGCACGAGGGATGTTTTTTCGGTCATCCGGGAGATCCGTGAGAAATACAACATAACGGTGATCATGGCGACCCACAAGAGTGAGGAAATAGCGGAATTCGCCGACCGGGTATGTATCCTCAGAAACGGCACGGTAGCGGCCTGTGATACGCCGGCCGCCGTTTTCAGCAACAGGGAACTGCTGCGGGATAACTGGATAAAGCCGCCGGACGTATCGGAACTGGCGCACTACCTGCGTGAACGGGGTGAGGATCTGCGGGTTTTTCCGGTGCTGCCTGAAGAGGCCTATCACGCGGTGCTGGAATGGTACAGGGGCGCATGAGTATGGAACCGGCAATTCGGATAGATCAAGTCAGTTACTCCTACGACTCTGAGAACTACTCTATTGAAGATATCAATCTGACCATTGAGGACAATGAATTTGTGGCGATCATCGGTCAAAACGGCGCGGGCAAATCCACCCTGCTCAAGAATCTTACGGGACTGCTGCGTCCCACGAAGGGCGACATTTACATCCGGGGGAAAAACGCCCGCGCCATGCCCGTATCGGTCATATCCCGGGAGATTGGATTTGTGCTGCAGAATCCTGACCGGCAGCTCTTTGCCGCTACCGTATACGACGAGGTGGCGTATGCCCTGGTTAACGCGGGGATGCCCCAGGAGGAGATAAAAGGCAAGGTAGGGGAGAGCCTTGAGTCTGTGGGGCTTTCCGCCATGACGGATATGTTTCCCCCGGCTCTCAGCAAGGGAGACCGCGCCAAGGTTGTTATCGCGTCGGTTCTGGCCATGGGTTCAAAGACGATTATTCTTGACGAACCCACGAGCGGGCAGGATTACCGGAGCTGTCATCAGATTATGAATATCGCAAAGGATCTGCACCGGAGGGGGCGCACCGTTATTTTTGTTACCCATAATATGTCCCTGGTGGCGGAATACGCCCTGCGGGCCATAGTGATGACGCAGAAACGTGTTTTGTGGGACGGCAGGGTGGAGGATGTGTTTAACCGTGAAGAAGAACTCGCCAGGACTCATATCCTGCCCCCCCAGATCGTCCGCCATGCCCGGCAGCTGCGGCGGGAGATCCCCCTGGAAACAATTCCCCTCACCGTCGCCGGGTTGGGGGAACAGCTTTTGGCGCTGAAACGGGCCGGCAAGGCCGACGGTAAGGCCGACGGCCCCGGGGAGGGATAATGGGAACCTTACGGATAGACGGTCACACCCACGCCACCCGTCCGGTGGAGGCCCTGGCCAAAAAGACGGAGGCCCTGGGTTTTGATTATGCCGTGGTTTGTTCCTCCGGCCTGGCCCGGGGGGAAGAGATATGCACCCTGGCCGACGCAAAGGAACAGATGGATCGTATCGTCCGGGCCCAGAACAACCCGGGCGGCCTGTCCGTTTCCGTCATAAACCGGCAGTTGAAGGAGGACCTTGCACCCTTTCCCTCCCTTATCGGATTTGCCAAGGCCGATCTGTTTCAGCCGGCCCTGTCCCGGGATGTACGGGAAGCCCTGGATCTCGGATTCGCCGGCATCGGGGAGCTGATCGGAGTCCATGGCCACGGGGAGGCCCTGGAACGCCTCTTTGCCGCCATGGACGGAGCCCGTGTGCCCCTGTTCATCCACGGCGATTATCCGGTGGACGCGGCGGATTTGGAGCGGATCTTCACCCTGGCCCGCCGGCACGGATCGCAGCCGGTGATCATCGGCCATCTGGGGGGAGATTTCTGGATTCAGGCGATTGAGGGCGCCCTTGGGGCGGAGAATGTCTATCTGGATATTTCCGAGGTGGTGAATCAGGTCGCCCTCCGGACGGCGGCAAATACCCTTCCTGAACGCCTGCTCTTTGGTTCCGACTATCCCTGGGACAGCCCGGAAAGTATGTTGGAACGTATCAATCAACTGGCCAACGCTCCCTCCGTAAAGGAGGGAATTTTGGGAAATAACATGAAGCATATCCTAGGGTTATGCTAAGGAGGTTTTACATGGCAGAACTGAGGGCAGCAAAGACGCTGCCGGTTTTGGGGAAGACCCACCCCGCGGTTATCGCGGTCTGGGCGGCGGTATTGGCGGCGGCGCACATGCTTCCGTCCATTCCGATGATCGGTACGGGAAGCACCTTTTCCGTTACTACCGCGCTGGTACCGCTGGCGGGAATTTTCTTCGGTCCCATCCCCGGCGCGGTCTGCGCGGCGGTGGGCGGTTTTATCGGTTCCATAATCGCTCCCCATACCGCGTGGATGGGCTTGGGCACCTTTATCATCGGTACCACTACCGGCTTTACCGCCGGGCTCATAAGCCGCAGCAAGTGGCCTATTGCCCTGGCGGTGTATGCCCTGGGCATCGTTTTGTGGTTTTCCCAGGAGATCGGGCGTTCCTTTCCCCTGCTCCCCCTGGTCTACTACGGCCTGGGGCTCATTGCGGTGGTGATCGGCGGGATCTTTGCCTCCCGGTGGCTTGCCGGCGGCAAGCGGGGCCTTAAAATACCCGCGGTCTGGCTGTGCGCGTTTGGCGGCATGGTTGGCAGCGCCTCAATCGGGAATTTCTTTTCCCTCCTGCTCTACAAGCTGCCCAAAGAAGTCTGGGCCACCCTGGTGGTTGTTGCTCCGCTGGAACGGTCGGCCTTTTCGCTGGGCACCGTGCTGGTCGGGGTGCCCCTGCTTATCGGGCTGCCGAAGATCGGCATCTTTGTCGGCCCCGACGTGGCGGAAGAAGA
>JAITQR010000353.1 GCA_031288815.1 Treponema sp. | reverse complement strand
TCGAAGAGGCGCTCCATGAGAAAACCCAGGGCCTCTCCGGTCATATCGTCGATGTTTGCCTCAAGGAGTACCAGGGCCTCGGTCTTCCAGGGCCGGGAACCGGCGGAGTCCCGGGGAAGGTTCCCCGGCGCGGCTTCCGGGGTTTCGCGCCAGGAGACCCGCAGCAGGTTGGGCTTTTCCATCTTCCGGGTTCCGATGCCTATCCCGGTTTTTAGCTCCCTGAAGGATACGGGACCGGTGATAAACTCGTCCACGCTGGCCGCGAGGATCGCCGCCCCGGTGGGGGTGGTCATTTCCTTGTTAAAGCCCCCGGTTCTTACCGGAAGCCCCCGTACCAGGAGAAGGGTCGCTGGGGCGGGTACGGGGAGTATCCCGTGGGCGCATTTCACCGTACCGCCGCCCAGCTCTATCTCGCTACAGGTAATCCTGTCCGGCTTGAGGATATCCAGGCAAAGCGCCGTCCCGACAATGTCGATAATCGAGTCCAGAGCCCCCACCTCGTGAAAGGCCACATCCTCCGGGGAAACCCCGTGTACCTTCGCCTCGGCCTCGGCGATTCGGGTGAAGATATCCAGCGCCCGCTTCCTGGCCCCCTGGCTTATCTTCGAGCCTTCGATAAGGGCCCGGATCTCCCTCCAGGAATTGTGGGCGTGTTCGTGATGATGAGGGTGGCCGCTCTGTTCATGGGAGTGTTCGTGGTGGTGCGCGTGCGGATGTTCATGCGGATGCTCGTGGGGGTGTTCGTGCGGGTCCTCGTGGATATGCACGGAATCTTTGGCATAAACCGGCCGGTAGTGATACTGGGGATCCTCGTCATGGGCGATATGATCGCCGGTTCCTTCCAGTTCCACTACCGCGTGGGTCCCGCCGATGCCGTTACGCTGATCCGCCACAAAGTCAAGTTTCCAGCCGCCGATGCCAAGTTTCCCCAGTTCCCGGCGGATATCCCCGGCATCGACCCCCAGATCTACCAGGGCGCCCAGGGCCATATCGCCGGAAATTCCGGCAAAACACTCAAAGTGCAAAGTCTTCAAAGTAAAACTCCCGATTCCTGAGCCTTCCCAAAAACTGAAGTTTCGGAAAAACCTCTCCCGCTTAAAGGAACTGGGGAGAGGAAAAGGCGAAAGGCGCCGCCCTCATGTTCCCCTTCTGGAAAAGCCTCAATGTATAAAAAAAATCCACCAGCCCGAGGGGCCTGGGGAGAAACAGGCAAAAGAAAAGGCCCCCTATTCATTGGGAGGGAAACAGGGGGCCAAAAAATCCGGCCATTCACCCGGGTTTTGCAGGGTCGAATAAACGCCCTATGGTAGATGATGGCTACCCTCTTATTATGGCATACTTTCGGGAAAAGTCAAGCCGGCAAACACGGACGTGTCGAACACGGGGGGACATCGCAAAGAGCCGAAAGGTTCCGGGCTCAAGCGCCCTGTGACGAAGCTCCGCCCGGCGCACAGCCAGGCGGCCGATTTGCTTTAACTCTTGTAGGGGGTTTCGGCGTCGAACCAGACATCGCCCTCCTTAAGGGCGCGGTACAGTTCGGGATACGGAAGCTCCCGGACATCCGGAATGTTTTTGCCGGAGCAAAGCGCGGCGGCTGTCCCCGCGGCCTGCCCCATGGCCATACACGAAACAGTGTTCCTGGTGGACATGTGGGCGTTGTGATCCGATGTGATAATCATTCCCACCGCGAAGAGGTTTTCCAGCCCCTTTACCACGATGCTCCGGTAGGGAAGCCCGTAGGTCTTCCCCCCGGCTATCTGGAATTTGGGGGCCATATCGTGGAAACCGTAGGAGTAAATCTCGTCGGGAAAGTGAAGCCCCTTCAGCACCTCGTCATGGGAAATGTCATAGTCGCAGACGATGCAGCGCCCCCGGCGTATGGTAATGGTCGGGGCGGACCGGGCGATAAAAGCGTCTTCCGCGCCGGGAATGGTCTTCCGCAGCAGTTCTATGCAGCCCCGATGCCGCCGCCGCAGTTCATATTCCGCCTCCGCCAGGGCGTCCCGGTTGGTGGGTGAAACGGGCATGACAAAATTTACCTTGATGAACATGAAATAGTTGTCGTGTATCGTGGTGGTTACGCTTGCCATCCCCAGGGCCTGCTGGGCCTTGCGAAGCTCCGGATCAATATCGGCCCAGTGGCCGTCTACCCGGATTATCCGGTCCCGCCTGCCGCTCCGGGGCCCCCGGCCGTATTCGGTAAGGGCTCCACGCTCTTTCAGAAAAGCGTAATACTTGTCGATGTCAATACCGGCGATACCGATGCTGTTCACCACCGGATGATCGTTGGGCTCGGTGTACGCGGCCCCGGCCCGGGCGGCCAGATCCCCGTAGCCGGTGGCGTCGATAAAAACCTTGCCGAAGACCGCCTCGCCGCCCTCGTGGCTCTCGGCGACAAGCGCGGTAACCCGGTCCCCCTCCTTTATGGCGTCTACCGCCAGGGTGTTGACCATAACATGGACGCCCGCTTCCCTGAGCATGTCATGGGCCACAAATTTGTAAACCTCCACGTCCACGCAGAGGGTTTCGGCGTCGTACTCCGTTCTGAGGATCGTGTCGTTGTGGCCCGAACATCCCCCGGCCTTGTAGAGCCGCTGGATAAACTCCTCGGGGATACCCCGGACCACCATGCGTTTTTCCACATTGAAAGGCTGCCAGAGGTTGTAAAAACTGTGGAGCCCGCAGCCTCCTTCGGCGGCGATGCCTCCCACATAACCCTTGCTTTCGATGAGGGCGGTTTTCGCGCCTCCCCGGGCCGCGGCGATGGCGGCGAACACCCCGGCGGTTCCCCCGCCGGCCACAACCACGTCGAAATTACGGGCGGGTATTTTCCGCTCGGGCCGTACAACAAAGTCCATAAAACGCCTCCTGGGAGTTTGTCGCGCTTCGCGCGTAAATAAAGGAGCCCAAAGGCGCCCCGGGCAAAAAAGCCCCGGTTATCGGGCCCTTATACGGTTCGCGGGGTGTAACCATTCATCCCGAATACCGATGATACATCCATTTTCCTGAAGGATCAAGCTTTTTAAGTATTGGGCTGTAATTCTATAAATTGGTATGGCGCAATGCGCCCTTTCACTTAGAAAAATTATGGCGCGATGCGATCCTTGGATAAAGGCGCCCTCCCGTGTTACACTGGTTCCATGCCGGTAATTAGCGTGGAAAATCTGAGCAAGCGTTTCAACCTGGAAGCCGGTTTCTTTGCCCGCTTCGGCCGTTTCGTGTACGCGGTAAACGGGGTTTCCTTTTCTATCGGGGAAAACGAATCCTACGGCCTGGTGGGGGAGTCGGGCTGCGGCAAGACCACCACGGCCCGGCTTTTGGTGCGGATGTACGAAAGGGACGGCGGCGGTATCCGTTACCGGGAGGACACCGATGTGGGCGGGCTTTCGGGAAACGCCCTCAAGGCATACCGGGAAAAGATAAAGTACATCTTCCAGGACCCCGCCCGTTCCCTCAATCCCCGGATGAGCGTCTACGAGGTGCTGGTCTCGGGTTACCGTTACTCCTCCCGGTTTCCCGGTGAAAAGAAGGCCCGTATAGAGGCGGGGGACATCCTTGAGGAGGTGGGGCTTTCCCGGGGAGACCTGGAACGGCGGCCTTCCGAATTTTCAGGCGGCCAGCGGCAGCGGGTCTCCATAGCCCGGGGGCTGCTCCTTAAGCCGGAGCTTCTTATCTGCGACGAGGTGGTAAGCGCCCTGGATGTCTCCATCCAGGGACAGATCCTCAACCTGCTCCTGGATATCCGGGAGAAGCGGGGGGTCTCCTTCCTCTTTATCGCCCACGATCTGCGGGTGGCCTGTTACTTCTGTGACCGAATCGGGGTGATGTACCGGGGCGAACTCATGGAGGAGGCCCCGGCGGGGGAACTCTACCGGAACGCCCGGCACCCCTACACAAAGCTCCTTTTTTCCTCGGTAAGCGGCGCGGGGTTCTCCCCGCCGGGAACCGGGGTTTCCGCCGCTTCCGGCGCCGGAATATCCGCCGGTATATCCGCCGGAACGGAAACCGGGCTAAAGGCCGGGG
The DNA here is from genome assembly GCA_031288815.1 of Treponema sp. The sequence continues at coordinate 7,134 of JAITQR010000353.1, read as the reverse complement.
CGGTTTCCGCTATGCCTTTCGCCACGGCCCCTGCCACGGCTCCCGCCGACGATTCTTCTCTTTCCGCCGGCTGCCCCTTCGCCCCCCGCTGTACGGAAGCCCGGGAACGCTGTTTCAGGGAACACCCGGAAATAGGGGAGCTTGAGAAAGACCACAGGATCCGGTGTTTTACATTTGGACCATGATCCCCTTCCCTTTCATCCCCTGATCAATACCTGGTTTACCGAAACCCTGGGTACGCCCACGGCGGTACAGGGGGAAGCCTGGCCCCGGATCGAAAGGGGGGAGCACCTGCTTGCCCTGGCCCCTACGGGAAGCGGCAAGACCCTGGCGGCCTTTCTCCCCGCCCTTTCCCGGCTTGTCCGGGGGATCTACCCCGCGGAGCGGCTTTCGGTTCTCTACGTTTCGCCCCTCAAGGCCCTGAACGAGGATATCAGGCGGAACCTGGCGCGGCCCCTGGAAGGGATACGGGCCCGCTTCGCCGCCGCCGGGGAAGCGCTGCCGCAGATTAGCGCGGAGACCCGCTCCGGGGACACGGCCCAGGCCGACCGGCGGCGTTTCTACCGGGCTCCCCCGTCGATCCTCGCCCTGACCCCGGAAAGCCTCGCCATCATCCTTCTCAACCCCCGGGGGAGGAAGATTCTGTCCTCGGTCCGCTACCTGATCATCGACGAGATACACAGTGTCCTGGGTACCAAGCGGGGGAGCTTTCTCTCCTGCCAGATAGACCGGCTCGCCCTGGAGGCGGGGGAGTTCCAGCGGGTGATCCTTTCCGCCACGGTACGCCCGGCGGAGCTGGCGGCGGAATTTGCCGGAGGGCTCATGCCGGCGGCCGGGACCGGCGGGGAAGGGGCTTACGTAAAACGGCCGGTCAGTATCGTCGCGCCTCCTTCGGAAAAGAAGATCAGCCTGAGCGTTGAGTATTCGGACCGAGAGAGCTTTGCCCTCCCCGGGCCGGAGGGGGAAGACGGGGAGAGCCACAACCGGCGTTACCGCGTCATTGCCGGAAAGATCCTTGAACGGATCGGGGTAAACCGGACTACCCTGGTCTTTACCGGTTCCCGCAGGAGGGCGGAGACCCTGTGCCATGTTCTCAACGAACAGGCCGGCGGAACCGTGGCCTTTGCCCACCACGGGAGCCTGGCGAAAGAGCTGCGCCTCGCCGTGGAGCGGCGGCTGGCGGAGGGCAGCCTTCCCTGCGTGGTGGCCACTTCTTCCCTGGAACTGGGGATCGATATCGGCAGCGCCGACGAGGTGATCCTTGCCGGGGGCGTCCACTCGGCGGCAAGCGCCCTCCAGCGGATCGGCCGATCGGGCCACGGGGTAGGAAAGGAAAGCCGGGGGCTGCTCCTCCCCTTTCACGGCATGGATCTGCTCCTGGCAGCGGCCACGGCGGGAAGCATCCGGGAACGGGGTATCGAGGAAACCCGCCCCATAGAAAATCCCCTGGACATCCTCGCCCAGCTCATCCTGGCCCTCTGCGTGGAAAAGGATCGGGAGGCGGGGGAACTTTACGAGACCCTACGGGGTTTTTACATCTTCCGCAGCCTGGCCCGGCCTGTCTACCAGCGGGTCTTAGGGATGCTGGCGGGGCAGGGAAAACAGGGCCGGCTGCGGGAACTCAAGGTCCGGCTTTTCTGGGACAGGGAAAGCGGCCTCCTCAGCGCCGCCCCGGGAACCCTGCTCCTGCTCTACTCCTCCGGGGGGGCCATAACAAGCCGGGGACTCTACTCCCTGCGGCTGGCGGATGGAAAGACCAAGATCGGCGAACTGGACGAGGAATACGTCTGGGAACGGCGGCTGGGGGAAGATTTCGATTTCGGGAACCGATCCTGGAGGATAAGCGCCATCGGGAACGAGGCGGTGGAAGTAGTTCCCCTGGATAAGCGCTCGGGCTATATCCCCTTCTGGCGGGCCGAGGCGGCCTTCCGCAGCCCCCCGCTTACCGGAAAGATCCTGGAAACCCTGGACAAACGCCGCCTCTCCCGGGCCGGAAAAGCTTCGGCGGGACAGGAAGGGCCTTCCGCCCTCCCGGCGGAGGACTTTCCGGAATTCACCAAAGACGCCCTGGACGCCCTCAACTCCTTCCTCGATTCCCAGGAGCGGGCCCAGGGGACTTGTCCGTTAAGCGGATCCGCCTGTATCGCCGTGGAGATTCTTGATCGGGGGGATACGGGCGGGAAAGTCTACCGGGCGCTGTTTCACAGCTTCCGGGGAGGGGCGTTAAACTATCCCCTTTCCCTGGCCCTGGCCCAGGAAACGGAAGACCGCCTGGGAAGCCGGGTTGAGTGTTTCTGCGATGACAACAGCATCCTGCTCATCATCCCCCGATCCGTCCCCTCCGTGGAAACCCTGATCCGGGAAATGATCCGGGGTTTTAACCGTTTCCAGGGCGGTGTCTGTCACGGGGAACGGCAGTTCCGGTGCCGGTTCGAGTCGGGGAGCCGTTTCGGCGCCGCCTTTCGGGAAGCGGCTGAACGGAGCCTCTGCCTTCCCCGATCGGGGTTCGGGAAACGCCTTCCCCTGTGGATCCAGCGGCAGCGTTCCCGGCGGCTTTTCGACACGGTTTCCGCCGAAGACGATTTTCCCCTTACCGCGGAAGCCTGGAGGACCTGTCTGGCGGACGAATTCGATATGGACGGCTTCCGGGATCTGATTGGGAACCTGGCCGGCGGGAGTATAGATACCCCCTTCTTCCATACCGGAAACCCCAGCCCCTTTGCCCGGGCCCTGGTCTGGCAGGAAACCAATTCCCTCCTCTACGAATACGATGAACGGAAGGATCTCCGCCCCGGACAGGGCGGGGCTTCCCTTTCCGACCGGGCCATCGCGGAAGCCCTGGGAGACCCCTCCCTGCGGCCGGAGATTCCCGCCGGCCTGGCGCTGGATTTTGCCGCCCGGCTGAGGCGGGAGATCCCCGGATGGGCACCGGAAGACGAGGCGTCCCTTACCGAGTGGGTAAAGGAACGGATCGCCATCCCCCTGGACGAGTGGGAAACCCTGAGGGCCGCCCTTCCGCCTTCCCTGGGACTTTGTTGCGCTTCGCGCATAAACCCCCAAAAAATCGCCGGAAAGGCGATTTCTTACCCCGCAAACTCCGTTCGAGCCAAAGGTTCGCGGGAGCCGGATAATCAGGATTTTTGCGCCCCTGGTGACGCAAAAACCCCCAAGCGCGACAGGCTCCCAGGGGAACCTTTCCAGGCCGGAACCGAAATCGGGATCGGGGCCGGGAAGAGGCTCCGGATCCTGCTGCGCGAGGGGGCGCGTATCCCTTCGGTGGTCCATAGCGAGTGGAGCCGGTCCTGGCTCGACGCCGCCTGGACCCTCCTGGGCTCCTGGATGCGTTACCAGGGCCCGCTCCCCCTTTCCCGGATAAGGGAAGTGTTCGGCCGGGGCGAAGGGGCCTTGGAAGAGGAGGATGAGGATCTGGTCCGGGACGTACGGGTGCTTCCGGCCGGGGGCGGGGCCCCGGAGGGGCCTCTCCTCTGCGACCGGGAGAACCTGGATCTGCTCCTCAGGCTGGTCCGCCGGAAGGCCCGTCCCCGGATCAGGGAACGTTCCCCGGCGCTTCTGGCCCCCTTCCTCGCCCTGCGGCAGGGTTTTAGCCGGGCCGGCGGGAGAGGGGAAAGCCTCTGGGACTGGGCATCGGGGCTTCCCCTGCCGGCGCGGTTCTGGGAGACGGAGGTATTCGGCGCCCGGGGGCGGGACTATTCCCCCGAGACCCTGGATCGGGAGATTCGGGAGGGACGGCTCGTCTGGTACGGGGCGGGGAAGGAACGGACGGGGCTTTGCCGGCCCGAAGATCTGGATCTGGCGGCTCCGGGAGGCGCCGCCGGAGAGGGTGGCGCGGGGACGGGCCTGGCCCTTCTTCTCTCCCGCCGGGAAAAGGGGGAGGAGGCTTTCCTCGACTCCCCCAGGGATTTTTGGGAGATCAAAAACGCCTTGGGACTCGAGATGGGGCCCTGCGCGGAGGCGCTTTGGGAAGCCGCCTGGCGGGGGGAGATAAGCGCCGATTCCTGGGAGCCTTTAAGGCGGGGAATAGAAAACGGTTTCAGCCTCCCCGCCGGCACGGCCCCGAGCCGGGAGGATCCCCCCGGCCGGCCGGCCGCGAATCCTTTCCTGTCCCGGGCCTACCCCCGGCTGCCCAGGGCGTTGCGGGACAAATGGCGGGCCGGGCCCCCGGTGCCGGGCCGCTGGTTCTCCCTGGTTCCCGACGGGGGCTCCCCCTCCGGAGCCGGAGGGGAGGAAGACCCGCTCTACCGGGAAGAAATCGACCGGGGAAGGGTCCGGCTGCTCCTCCGGCGCTGGGGGCTTCTCTGCCGCCCCCTTCTGGAACGGGAAGACCCCGCCTTCTCCTGGAACCGGCTCCTCCCCGCCATGCGGCGCATGGAGCTTGCCGGGGAACTGGCGGCGGGGCGTTTTTTCGCCGGGATCGATTCCCTCCAGTTCGCCTCTCCCGCCATCGCCGGGGAACTTGAGGAGGCGGAAAGCTGCCGCGCCCTGTTCTGGATGAACGCCGCCGATCCGGCAAGCCCCGCGGGACTGAGGCCGGAAGAAACCGGGGCTCCCGAAGCCCGGCTCCCCGCCCGGAGCAGAGCCAACCGGCTTTACTACCGGGGGGCGGAGCTGGTGGCCGTATCGGTAAAAAACGGGAGGGAACTGGCCGTTTTTATTTCCCCCGAAGATCCCGCCGCCGGGGAACTGGCGGAGATGATCAAGGTTCCCCGCACCAGGAAGGTACAGGGAGAGAAAAAGCTCGTCTTGGAAAAGATCAACGGTACCGGGGCCGGCCAATCGGCCTGGGCGGAGGTGTTCGCCGCGGCGGGATTTGTAAAAGACCGGGGGAAGCTGTTCCTCTGGTAGCGCGGTTCCTCATAACAAAGGCAAAGGAGGGGACGGAGAGCCGGACAGCTTTTCAGGCGCTTACCATGATCGCCACCCCGTCGGGGATGGCCACGATGGAAGCCTGGGGGTTCCCCAGCATTTTTTCGGCAAGCTTTACCGCCTCTTCCAGGGAATGGGCGGGCTCCATGTGGAGATCCCGGACCATCTGATCCGGGGCGTCGGAGACATAAATGACCCGGGCGTGTTTCAGAACCCGGGCGAAGATCTGGGACTGCCACTGATCGATCCGGGTGCTTTCCTTGGGGGTCTTCATAAAGGTGTCCAGCATACGGTCCAGATCTTTTTCCTCCGCGAAGGTCTTGTGGAATTCCGGGGCGCCGTGGCCGTCGTTGGATTTCGCCAGCATGACGATGACGCCGCCCTTTTTTACCGTGGCCTCGGCGGCGGTCATGCCCTTAACCGCCTGGTAGATGTTCTGATCCAGGGGATAGCCCCCGTTGGTGGAGATGGCGATGTCGGCGGGCACGGCCTCGGCCCGGCACTTGCCCAGGAGGAATTCGCTGCCCTGCCGGTGGGCCAGGTCGCAGTCCCCCGCGGCGGCGTAGATCACTTCCTTTTGGGCGTTGATCACCACATTGCAGATAAAGTCGAGCCGGGCTTTCCGCGCCGCGTAGAGCATGTCAACATGGATGGGGTTGCCCTCCAGGATCCCCGTCCGGGCCCCGGGGTGGGCGATAAACTCGGCGTTGTGGTTGTACACCACGGTCTTGCGGCTGGCGATACCGGGGAGGACGCTCTTGCGGCCCCCGGAGAATCCCGCGAAAAAGTGGGGTTCGATAAAGCCCTCGGCGATGAGGAGATCCGCCTCCACCGCGAGTTTGTTGATGATAAGGTCCCCGCCGGAGGGGAGCTTGCCCAGGTAAACCATGCCGGGGGAATCGCAGTCGTGAACGACGATCTTTTCCCTTTGCGTAATCTCCGGGCCGAACTTGCCTTCCAGCTCCGCCCGGGTAGTTTCCCGGTGGCAGCCCGTGGCCACCAGGATCGTCACATCCGCTTCGGGACTCCCCCGGCGGATCTCCGCCAGCAGCCGGGGGACGATGATCCTGCTGGGAACCGGGCGGGTATGGTCGCTGGCTATGAGGACCACCTTTTTTTTGCCTTCCGCCATTACCCTGAGGGGGGGTGTGCCCACCGGACGCTCCAGGGCTTCGTCAACCAGGGCCTCCTGGCTTTTTTCCGCCCGGTAGTGATGCATACGGGAGACCAATTCCCCCTTGAAACGGGAAGCGGGAATATCATAGTTGAGAACTTCCTTCCCGTAGGGAAACGAAACAACAGGCATAAACAAAACCCTCCCGAATCCCGGCTGGCTTAAGAAGCCATGCTCTTGATCAGGGAGAAATCCCCGTCTACCGCCGCGCGGATGATGGGACCCATGTACTCGTCCACCTTGGCGGCGGAAAGGGGTACGGGCATGTTCTTGAGCTTCATGTCCAACTGGGGATCCTTGGCGGCGGCGAGGATCTTCTCAACGTAGCTGTCGTTCCACTTGGACAGATCCCGCAGGGTGGTGGGGGCCTTGATGGCCTTGCCGAAGGCGACCATGCCCTTGGCAACGGCGATACCCAGATCCCGGCCGGAAAGGCTCTCCGGATCTTCGCCGATATAACCGTATTTCTTGAAGATCTTCCCCATCACTTTAAGCTGCTTCTCGATTACCGGGGCGAAGAACACCAGGTAGTAGGGGTTCATGATCCCGCAGGCTGTCCCGTGGCCGGTCAGATCCACCAGGGAAAAACTGGTCATGTGGGGACCGTGGGTGCCTCCCACCATGATGGCGTAACCGCCCAGGTCGGTGGACATCCCGATGGCTTCCCGGGCTTCCATGTCCTTGGGATCTTTGATAACCCGGGGCGCGTACTTTACGGTGAGTTCCACCGCCGCTTCCGTAAGAGACGCGGCAAGATCGTACTTCTCCTGGGGGGCGTTGGCGGGAAGCCCGGAGAACACCTCGAAGCAGTGGGCAATGGAATCCAGCGCGCCGTCGATGGTAACCGGAATAGGCATGGAAGCGGTTACATCGTAGTCAAAAACGCTGTACTGGGGAACGATGGCGTCGTCTACCACCAGCTTCTTCTGGCCTACCACGGGATCGGTAATGTTGGAATACTTGGTCAGATGGGCGCCGGAGCTGGCGGAGGTTTCCACGGCGATCAGGGGGTAGAGTTTCTTCCCGGTGCTTTTCAGGGCCTCGCTTACGATGCCGGTTCCGAACCAGTGGTCCAC
>JAITQR010000276.1 GCA_031288815.1 Treponema sp. | reverse complement strand
TTCCCTCCCCAATCTCGGCAAATTGCCGGGTGCGGTTTACTATGCGGTAGTCCTTAAAGTGAATGGTACTGATGCGGCCCTTGAGTTTTTTGATGTATTTTACCGGGTTGCCGCCTCCGGCCTGAACCCAGAAGGTATCCAGCACAAATTCCAGTTCCGGGCACTCCTCGATGACGCGGTCTATGGCAAGAACCCCGTTCCATTTTTCGAACTCAAAGTCATGGTTATGGTAGGCGAATGAAAGCCCCTCCCCTTTAACCTGTTTAACGATTTCATTCGCCTTCCTGATGAACCGCGTCCAGCCCTCGTAACTGTTGGGGAACACGTCTCCCGGCCGTGAGCCCAGGCCGATTTGGGGACAGCCGATCTTCCTGTGTTCCCCGATAACCGTCTTGAGTTCCGCCGGGTCGGCAAGGCGCGGCCAAGGCACATGGGTAACACATACCTCAAGCCCCAATTCCTTTATCCATCCGGCTAAAAGATCCGCGTCACAGGGGCCAAAGCCGGAAATTTGTATTACCTCGAAACCGATGGCCTTTACCCTGCGCAGGGTAGCCTCGATAGCTTCCGGGGTTTTGGTATAATCCCGGGTATTGTACAGTTGCGCCGCGATTTTCATGCTATCCTCCTGCTGAAAGCTCCATACTGCTGTCCGGGGGCGCGGGATTGCCTTGCTCCACCCGGCAGATATTATTATTCTATCAAATATATGGATATCATACAACAAAAGTTCCGGCTTCGTTTTAGCGCGGTGGATCCCTCGGACCGGCTGACCCTGGCGCCGACGCTGGATCTTTTTCAGGAAATTGCCAGCGATCACGCCGAAGATTTGGGGGTGGGCCGGGAAGCCATGTCCGTGACCGGACAGGTGTGGATACTTTCCCGTATTTCCGTCCAATGGGACGGGCGGCCTAAATGGCGGGATCCCCTGACCGTGCGAAGCTGGCCAAGGGGTTCGGACAAGCTGTTTGCCCTGCGGGATTACGATATCCGGGACGAGGAGGATAGGCCCCTTGTCCGGGGCAGAAGCGGCTGGATCATCCTGGATCTGGAAAAAAGGCGGCCCTTGCGGCCCCAGACGATTATGGAGAGGCTTCCGCGGAACGAGGGGCTTGACGCCCTGCCGGATGGGCCGCTATCCCTCTCGTTTCCGGAAGGGAGCGGGAACGGATCGGTAGTAAAAGCCGGGGAACGGCGGGCGGTTTATTCCGACATTGATTACAACGGGCATGTGAACAACACCCGGTATATCGAGTGGATACAGGACATTGTGGAACCCGGCGTTCTGGAAGGGGCGGCCCGGATGCGGTTGGATGTTAATTACCTGAGCGAGGTAAAACTGGGCGGAACCGTGGAGCTCTGGATGGCGTCCCTGCCGTTAGTGTCCCTGCCATCGGCGTCCCCGGCCTTGGCGGCCGGGCCTTCACCTCAGGAGCCGCCGGAACCGAACGCGGAAACCGCCTTTAGCCCTCGGCGGGCTTACGCTTTTGAAGGCAGACGGGCGGAAGGCGGTCAGGCGGTGTTCCGGGCGGAACTGCGGATACAGGACGATCCCGGTTGATCGTATCCCTGGAAGCGCTGCCCCGAAACCGGGAAGCTTTAATCGCCGCCGTGCTTACCGCGGCGGAATTCGGTTCAATCAGTCTGATCAACATACCGGATCTGCTCAGATTTTCCCTCCGATCCTGGGAGGCCTGCGGTATCCTGAGGGAGGATCTGCCGGACGCCGCCGGTACCACCCTTCCGGAGGGCGGGCGGGTTTGTCGCGCCTCGCGTGTCCCCCCGGAAACCGTTTCCCCGGCGATTTTTTGCCCCCCAAACCCCGAAGCGGCTTCAGCCGCAAGCGCGCCGGATAACCGGGATTTTCACGCCCCCGGCGATACAAAAATCCACAAACGCGACAGGCCGCTGGAACTTATGCCCCATATCCGGGCCGTTGATTTTGATATGGCCGTCCCCTTTCCCCACACCGAATATTTCCGGTCCCGGGGGATTAACAGGGCGCTGGTTATTGCCGGAGACCCTCCCAAGCTTAAAACCGGCCCCGGCAAGACCGAAAGCCCTGACGGACAGACGCGCCCCGCCTACCCCACGGAAACGGTCCCTTTTATCAGGAAACTTAAAACGGAAATGCCGGAACTTGAAGTATACGCGGCATTCGACCCCTACCGGTCCAATATCCGTTACGAGCTGGATTACCTGAAAGAAAAAGAAGACGCCGGGGCGGCGGGGTTTATGAGCCAGCCCTTTTTTGACCTCCGGCTCCTGGAAATTTACGCCGAATACCTTGAGGGGAAAAACATATTCTGGGGCGTTTCCCCCGCCCTGTCCGAATCGAACCGCAAGTACTGGGAATCCCGGAACCGGGCTATCTTTCCCCGGAATTTCCGGCCCGATATGTACTGGAACGTGGATTTCGGCCGCCGGGTACTCTCTTTTTGCGAAACCCACCATTTCAATTTCTACCTTATGCCCATCAAAATCGAGCTTGCCCCCTATTTACAGGGACTGTTCGCATAAATTTCCCTAAAGTGAATTTTTTACACTCCGATATTAAATATGAAACCGTGCCGGATCATGCGCCCGTTGGGCCTCCTGGTCCGGTCCGGGGAGGAATCGCCGGTTAATACCGGACGGTTTCCCCTCGTCCCTCCGGAAACGGGCGGGTCGGGGGTTCAAGGCACACCGGTATTTTCACGGTTACGGAAATACCATCAATGGAATTCCTTACACAAAAGAAATTCCGAAGGTAAAATGCGCACGTATTTTACCCGGCAGGGATGCCGCGGTGATGACTGTTATCGGGCGATAATGGTTCACCGAAAATGCCAAGGGAGTGAAGTATGATTATCAATCACAACTTAAGCGCAATGTTTGCCGACAGGTCCCTCAAGGTTACCCAGACCTTCCTGGATAAAAACATGGAGAAACTGTCCAGCGGCTTGCGCATCAACCGCGCGGGGGATGATGCTTCTGGTCTCGCCGTTTCTGAAAAAATGCGGGCCCAGATTCGCGGTTTGAACCAGGCGTCTACCAACGCCCAGAACGGTATTTCGTTCATTCAGACCACGGAAGGTTACCTTCAGGAATCCGAAGATATCCTGCAGCGCATGCGCGAGTTGGCGGTTCAGTCCGCGAACGGCATCTACGCCGACGAAGACCGGATGTACATCCAGATTGAAGTTTCCGCTTTGATCGACGAGGTTGACCGGATAGCGTCTCATGCCCAGTTCAACGGAATGAACCTGCTGACCGGACGGTTCGGCCGGCTGGTCGGTGAAAACGTGGTTACCGCCTCTATGTGGTTCCATATCGGCGCCAACATGGATCAGCGGGAACAGGTATTTATCGGCACTATGACCGCGAAGGGCCTTGGCGTCCGGAACGTCGGTGACGATACTATTCTTTCGCTGTCCGATCCGGACAGCGCCAACCGTGCCCTTGGAACCCTTGACGAGGCGATTAAAAGGATCAACAAGCAGCGTGCTGATCTTGGCGCCTACCAAAACCGCCTGGAACACGCGGTCCGCGGCCTGGATATGGGAGCCGAAAATTTGCAAGCTTCCGAATCCCGCATTCGCGATACCAACATGGCCAACGAGATGGTCAACTATACCAAGAACCAGATCCTCAGCCAGTCCGGTACCGCCATGCTTGCCCAGGCCAATCAGCGGGGCCAAACGGTTCTCCAGCTGCTGCAATAAGCTGGCACGATGGAACAATCTTTGCCGGTTGTTCCATCCGTTTTCGGGAAGGCGCCGTTCCGGCTTTGTCCGGAACGGCTTTTTTTGTTCCCAGTGAAGGGTTTAACACCTAAGCCCGTTCACACGGGGGAGCTTCGGGGCGGGGCTGCCGATTCACGGGAGCCCCAAAACCTCAATTTTTGGAAAGCCGCCCGCCACCTTCCACAAAGCCTCCTCTTTCATTAGAATATCCTTGTGGACTGTCTTTCTTGCTGCGCTGAAAAGGAAACGGAATTCGAAACGGGGCCCCTACCGGCCTCTGTCCGCCATTTTTTCAGGGAACGGGGTTTCCTCCCTATTGAAGAGGAGGCTTATCCCCTATTTAAAAGGTACGGCGCCTATAGCCTTTTACAGGAAATGAGCGCCCCGGTGATCGTCTCCTGGTCTTTCGCCTACCACGGACTCTATAAAGTCATAGCCGGCTCCCTCTGCGCCGTGTATTTTCACGAGGATAAACCGGTGTATTTTACGGTACACCGGCCCGGCGCTTACCCCGCCGCTCAGGGCGGCCTGGCGGGGCTTATCGATACCCTTTACGGCCTTGTCAGAGAGGCGGGCCTCCCCTCTTTGCGGATAAAATTCATTGACGAAGCGTACCTCAAAGACTACGAGGGGATTCCCGGCTACCGCATCCAAACCGGGCGCAGGGCTTCCGATGACGAATACGCCTACCAAATAAGGGATCTCCTTGAGCTTTCCGGTACGGTGAACTTCTACAAACGCAAGCGGCTTAAACGCTGCGCCGCCCTGCCGGAGGTGAATCTGCGCCTTATGACCAATGAAAACGTCGGCGTCTGTATGGACATCGAAGAAGAGTGGTGTCAGGGAAAAGACTGCGCCTACTGCTCCTCATTCGGCGGCTGTGAAAAGAAGGCTCTCGCGGGCATGATCGGTCTGTTTGACGATCATGTTCACCAGGGCCTTTTCCTTTATTTGGGAAACAGGCCGGCGGGTTACATTATCTGCGAAAAGATGAACGGCAAACTTGCCTTTCTTTACTTCGGCAAGGCGGTACAGGAAGGCTTCTTTATATACCTTATTTACAGGATGTTCCGGGACTATATGGGCGATGTTGAATGGATGAACATAAACGAGGACATGGGAAGTATGGGGCTGCGGCTTTTCAAGAGCCATTTGAGCGTCCATAAACTATGGCCCAAGTATATTTGTACTTACACGAAAGCGGAGGACTTGGGTGGGGGAATTTGGCATTCAGCTTCAGCTGAATGAGGGGGATCGCGAAGTACGGGACAGGCTTTTGCGGCGGGGTTTTCTCCCGGTTGGGCGGGAAACCTACCCCTTGTTCCGCGATTTTAAGGGCGGCAGCCTTCTTTCCGAGCTTAGCCCCGCGGTTTCCACTTTTTGGACGGGATCCTTTCACGAACTCTACCGCTTTATCGGCGGCGCTCTGGTAACGGTGTTCTTTTTTAACGGCATGGAGCCTTACTTTGAAATTAACCGGGCCAGGGAAGATCTGTCCCCGGCCCCCGGCGGTAATCCCGCGGTTTCGCCCTCTTCCCTCAAGGATCTTGTTGACGCCCTCTATGACATTGCCCTGGGCGCGGGACTTCCCTCTCTGCGGGTTTACGCGGTGGAGGAACGCTTCCTTGAGGAATACCGGGCCATTCCGGGTTACGAAGTGGCCGCGGAATACAGCGACGATCACAGCGAGTATGTGTATAAGCCCGCGGATATCGTCAACCTTACCGGGGGGATCAACCACAAAAAGCATACCCACCTGAACAAATTCTTTGGCAGGAACGATATCGAAATTAAGCCGATGAATAATGATAACCGGAGGCTTTTTCTGGACATTGAACGGGAGTGGTGCGGGTTCCAGGATTGTGTAACTTGCGGCTCCTTTGCGGGCTGCGAATACAAGGCCCTGGAAATTATGGCGGATATTTACGACGACGAGCATTTCCACGGGCTTTTCGGCTACGCGGGAGGCAAGGCTTCCGGGTATCTTGTTTGGGAGCGGCGGGAAGAAGGCCGGGCCTATCTCCATTTCGGCAAGGGGCTTATCCGGAATTTTTTCGCGTATCTTATCTACATTCTGGCAAAGGATGAGCTTGGCGGGGCCGTTCCCGGCGGGGGCGCCGGAACGCCGGCCGGCCGGCCGGCCGCGGTATCGCTGAACCTCAACGAGGATATGGGAAAGGAAGGGCTGCGGCAGTTTAAAAGACACCTGGGTATCTACGAACACTACCGGAAATACCTCTGCGTTTACAAAAAATGCCCGGTCTGAGCGAATCCCAGACAGCCGCCCGTCTTTTTTTTCTGCGGAACGGCTTTCTTCCGCTGGGCAGGGAAAGTTACGCTGTTTTTAAACATTACGATACGGGTATCCGTCAGTTCCACGAACTTACCGCCACGGTCTCCACCATCTGGGCCTTTGGTTTTCACGCGGTATACCGGATCATCGGGGGCTTTCTCTGCAGCGTCTGGTTTTACGGCGGCGGGGACGTGTATGTCTACCTTCAGCCGCCGCCGGACGGCCTTTCCGCCGTCAAGCCCGCCGCCGGGGACAATGCCGCTTCCCGGCGGAAAACACTGGGAGATCTTATAGAAACCTTCTATTCGGCGATCCGGGACGCCGGGCTTCCCTCGTTGCGAATCTGGGCGGTAGACGAATCCCTGCTGGCGGAACTGCGGGAGACGCTGGCGGGGCTTTATAAACTGGACAGCGAGTATTCCGCCGGTTTTAGCGAGTACGTGTACCGGGTCCGGGATATTCTGGCCTGGGACGGCGGGATCAACCTGAACAAACGGAACAGCCTTAAACGCTGTTTCAACACTCCCGGCGTTTCCGTCCGTCCCCTTTCCGGGGAGCATTTTCCGGCCTGTTTTGAGGTGGAGGACGAGTGGTGCCGTCACCAGGACTGCGAAGTCTGCCGGGCCTTCGCGGGCTGCGGCAAGGAGGCGCTTAAAAACATGGAGGAAATTTTCGACGAAAGCGTTTACCGGGGTCTCGTGCTGTACCTGAACGATGAGCCGGCGGGTTACGCAATCTGGGAGATTCTCGGCCCTCCCGGAGCCCGCACCGCCTATGTTTACTTCGCCAAGGCAAATATCACCAACTTTAACGTCTTTTTATACTGGACCATGGCCAAAGATTACCTTGACGGCGTGGAGTACCTTAACAACGGCTACGATATGGGGAAACCGGGGCTCCGCGGCTTCAAGAAACACCTAAGCGTCCACGCCATGATGGGGAAGTACCTGTGTACGATTAGCCCCATCACGGACGGTTTTACTTCGCCCGGATGTACCGATCCCGCCGGTAAGCCCGGGTATCGGGAACCTCGTATTTCCTAAGACTCAGCCGGGCGTTGGTGATCCGCCGGGCCGGGGTGGGGTGGGTTTTGTTAAACCCTCCGGGGTGGCTGCCCTGGTTTTTTTCCAGAACCTGGAGCATAGAGATCAGCGCCGACGGTTCGTAGCCGGCGGCGGCCATCAAAGTCATGGCGTTGTTGTCGGCATCGAGTTCCTGGGTTTGGGAATAGCCGTTGTTGACCAGGGTGGTAACGATTTCCCCCACCGATTCGTTGAAAATATCCGTAAGTTCCGCCAGGTCCATCCCCTCCGCCACAACCCCGGCGGCGGAAGAAGCGGTTACCACCACGGCCTGGGTGAAGCGGCTTGCCTTTATCGCCCTAAGGCTGTGCCGCATCTGAATATGGGAAATTTCGTGGGCGATTACCCCGGCCAGGGAATCTTCCGAATCGGTGCAGGCGATAAGGCCCCGGGTAATAAAAATATGTCCCCCGGAAGTGGCGAAGGCGTTAATCTCGTCGCTGTTCAGGATCGCCACATGGTAGCCGTTGTATATTTCCGGCCGGGGTGAATTAATGACAATGGTGTTGCAGATACGGTTCAGGTACGCGGTAAGAGCGGGGCTGCCGTTCCAGATTCGATAGCTGGTAAGGATATTGGCCCCCACGGCGCGGCCGATATAGTATTCCTGTTCCGGGGTAATATCTTCCGCCGCCCGGCCCACGGCCTCGCTTGATTTGGTTATCGCGTCCGCCGTTCCCTGGTCAATGACTCCCAGTTCGCCGGCAATCTGCGCTCCCGCTCCCGCGATGTCGGCCACGGTCTTACAGGATAAAAACGGGACCGTCTGGAAAACAACAAAAAGCAGTATCCCCGCTTTACGAGCGACAGCTTGTTTTTTCATTTAATTGTCCCCCAGCATAAGATGACCTTCGGTGATAAAGCTGTATAACTCGCTTTCCGGTACGGTAATGGCTTCGGTAGCGTCTACACCGGCATAATTGAGGCTGCCGCCGCTTTTGTAGGCGTTTTCAACTTCCTCGTTGAAACCTTTCCCGGCCATGGCTACTTCCCTTGCCGAAGCGCCGCCCGTTCCCCCGGCAGCAACGACCCGTTTGGCGGTAAGGTTCGACGAATTGGTCCAGCCGCTAAAAACGGTACGGCCCCGGTACTGGAGTTCCACCCATTTACCCTTTACCTGGAGCACCGCCGCCTGATCCCCATAGACAAGGGGGGTTCCCGATTTTCCGGCGAAAAAACCGGTCCCCGATTTTAGCTGCAAGGTCTTTACGTTCACGTAAACCGTTCCGCCCCTGCTCATCTGGGCGAATACCGTCCCGCCAAGGACAATCGAGAGGCCTAAAACCATTAAAAACCTTTTCATAACCGCTCCTGTATAAGCAAGCCCGGCTTTCGGGCTTACCGGAAAATTGGACTTGTTCGACAACCCACAACCCGGTCGGATGTCCGCCAGCCTTCGGTTAGCTTCAAGTCTCGCAAAACGCTCCGCCTTTGCGTTTCCAAGAGGCTGTTGTTCGGAAACCGGGGTTTCCGAACAACTCTGTTATTTCTCCGTAAGGTTATCCACGCCGTTTTCCCATTTATCTTCCGGCGGCGGGTCGGCACAGTACTTCTCGCAACGATCCTGGTAAAGTTTGGCAACCCTGTCCTGGGGATATTTCTGGTAAACCGCCTTGAACACCCGCAGGGCTTCGGAAAAACGGCGGTTTTCGTAGGCCTTGAGAGCTTTCTCCCAAATGCCGGTCAGTTCCGCGAGGCCGGCAGGGGCTTCTTCCCGTATATCCAAAAGCTCGTAGAGCCTTATGGGAATATTCTTTCCCACCACCCGAACCCGGCTTAAGGGCCTCATGATAAATTCGTCCCCGATTTTAGCCCGGGTAAACTCGCTGATAAGGATACCGCCCGTATTGTACTGTTTATTGATCCCCTCAAGACGGGCGGCCAGGTTTACCGCGTCCCCCATAATAGTATAGTCCATTTTGTTGGGGGTTCCCATGTTCACCACCACCATATCCCCGGTGTTGACGCCGAACCGCGTAAAAAGAGGGGGGTCCTGGACGGTTTTTAGTATGCCCTTGCGAACCAGGGCATCCATGACATTCCCGGTGATAAGCCCCTGGGCGACGACTTCCCTGTTGATTTCCTTTTCCGCCTTGTGCATACGGACGGCGGAACGGCAGGCAAGGCTGGCGTTGTTTTCCATGTACACCGGAGCGCCGAAGAAGGCGATAATGGCGTCCCCCTCGTACTTGTCTATGGTTCCCGAATTTTCCAGCACAATGTTACTCATCCTGGTAAGATAGTAGTTGAGCAGTTCTACCAGCTTGGCCGGGTCGCCCAGAGCTTCGGAAATGGTAGAAAAACTACGCACATCGGTAAAGATGGCGGTCATTTCCCGCTTTTCGCCCCCCAGCTTAAGCTGGGAAGGATCGGCGATTATCCTGTCGATGACTTTGGGAGACAGGTAACGGGAGAAGGCGGATTTAATAAACCGTTTCTGGCTGCCTTCGGTGGCGTAGTTGTATACGACGGCGGCCAGGAAACTGACAAGGACGGCGATAACGGGAGCCACCATGGGAAGCCACAGGCTGCCGAAATGGTAAGCGCCAAAACCCAGGCCGATTACGAGGAGCAGGGAAAGTACCATTCCTCCCACCGAAAGGGGGATGTGTCCGCAGTACATGGTTAGGAAAGTAACGAGCGCTACGGCGGCGAATATAATAACAAGGCCGATCCAGACGGGACTTTCCCGGATAAAATCCCCGGTAAGGATATTGTCCAGCATGGTGATGTGCATCCCCACTCCCGGGTATACCGAAGAAAAGGGGGTGGTGAAAATATCGTAAAGCCCGGGAGCATAAACCCCGAAGAAGACATATTTACCGTTAAAATCTTCCGGCGGCAGAAGGGGAGACCTGCCCTCTTTGTGGTCCCCGGCGCTTTCAAGAATTTGCCAGGCAAAATAAGGAACATACCGATCCAGATTCCCCCGGAAACGAAGGATAAGATTACCGTCTCTGTCGGTCGGCAGGCTGTAGTTTCCCCAGCGGATGGTCCGGCTTTTGGCGTCGAAACTGAAGTCCCGGGTATAACCGGAAACCAGGAGAGAGGCCGGCGCGAGGCCGGGTATAACCTTGTTGTCGAAAAGGTGGTACAGTTGAATCCGCCGGAGAACGTCGTCCTCCTTGTCGGGAAGGCCGGTAAGGGTTCCGATAGCTCCGGCGGTATTCCGCAGTTCCTCTATGGGGAACTGGGCGTTCGGGAAAGAGCCTGTTTCACCCGATCCCAGGCGCGAGGGGAGGATGTCCCCCTGGGGTTCCAAAAGGGGCGCGGTAAGGTTTTGAGGCCAGGAAGACTCGCTGCCCGTCTGGGTGCTCAGAAAAACCCCCTGTACCACCCTGCCAAAATCCCCCGCCGCCCGCACAAAGGACGCGTCGTCCTCCCGGCTGCTCAGTTCCCTTAGGGCTTCGATTGCCCGGCGGAAAAGAAGCCCCGCTTCCCGGAAAGACTGCCTTTGCTCAGGCTGGTTCCGGATGGATCGCTCCCGGCCCGTTTGAGGGACCTGCGTTTCCCCCATCAGCGCCTCCGCCGCCTGCAGGTTTTTTACCGCGCCCTCAATTATTTCTTCCTGCTGGGCGTTCCGGTAGACCGAGGGTTCGGTAAAAAGCATATCGAAGGCTATGGATTTAGCCCCCCCCAGGCGCATATAGTCCACCAGTTCGGCGTAGGCTTTCCGGGGCCAGGGCCAGCCCCAGTTCCGCTCCTTTTGCGCCCAGTCCAGGCTATCCTGATCCAGGAGGATCACCATAATGTCATCGGAAGGCCTGCTTAACTCCGCCAACAGCCGGACCCGGAAATCATAGGTCTTGTATTCGGGAAAATTCAGCGCCCCGGAGAGGAAAAGGAGGCCGGTCGCCGCGAACACAACGACAATGGTACCAATAGCGGCGGGTAACTTCTTCATCCGTTTGAATCTGCCTCCTCTTTTTGTCGATCCGGCGGTTCCAAAATGTTAGATTTTGACGGAGCCCCACCTGTAACAACCGGAGCTTTCCCAAAACTTTAGTTTTTGGGAAAGCCGCCTTAATCTACTCGACCTTAAACCGGGAAACTTCCCGCACCAGTACGTCGATGCTTTCTTTGTTCTGTCCGCTTATCTCGTTTACCCGGTTTACCGCCACGTTGATCTGATCCGCCCCGGTGGCCATCTCGTTCATCCCGTTGGTTATCTCCTGGGTCACCATTTCCAGGTTCTTCCCCTCGGTGATAACTTCTTTGCTTCCTTCCAGCATCTCGCTGGAGCCGTTTTTGACCATCCGGGTTATCTCGTTGAGCTGGCCTATCACTTCCAGGATCTGCCGGCTTCCCGTGCTCTGTTCCTCCATGGCGTTCCGGATATTTTCCGACTGTCCCGAAACGATCCTGACCCCGTTATCTATGGACTCGAATTTGCCCAGTACATTATCCGTACTCTTGGTGATCTTGTCGATGCTTTCCTTGATCTTTTTAAGGACCGTACTGATGGTTTTGCTCTGCTCCCCGGAAGACTCGGCGAGCTTACGGATCTCGTCGGCTACCACGGCAAAGCCCTTCCCGGCCTCCCCGGCGTGGGCGGCCTCGATGGCGGCGTTCATGGACAGGAGGTTTGTCTGACTGGCGATGTTCTCCATTACCGAGTTGATCTCCAAAAGCCCCTCCGATTCCCGGGAGATTTCCTGAATATCCGTGGCGACTTCCTGGAGACCCGAGCGTCCCACTTCGGATGATTCCATCAGCTCCTTCACGCTCTCGGAATTTTTGTTCAGGGTCTGGGTGACCGAGTTGATGTTGGCGATCATCTCCTCAATGGCGCTGGAGGACACGGAGACGCTGGAAGTCTGCTTTTCCACGTTCTCGTCGAGTTTGTCGATGTTCACCGTAATCTGTTCCATGGTGGCGTGGGTTTCGGTAACACTGGCGCTCTGGTTGATAACCCGGCTTTTGATGCTCTGGATGTTGCTGGTTATCTCGTTGATGGCCGCGGCGGTTTCGGTCATGTTGCTGGCAAGCTCGTTGCCGATATCGAAGAGGGCCACGGCCTGACGCTTGATGGTAATGATCAGGGTCTTGATCTTATCCAGGGTTAAATTGAAGTAGTGGGCCAGGTCGCCTATTTCGTCATTGGAATGTACGCTGATACTCTTGGTCAGATCCCCCTCCCCTTCGGATATGTCCTTAAGGGTAAGGGCCACGTTGACAATGGGCTTGGCGATAGATCCGGCGACAAAGAAGATTATCGCCGCCGCCGCCAGGGCTACGATTACCGAGAAGATAATGGTAAACGTGGTCATGCCGCGTATTTCGCGCAGGATTATATTTTTCGGTATCCCTATCATAATAGTCCAGGTACCGGCTTCCGCTATGGTAAAGGGCATGATGGTAATCGCCAGATTGGTATTCAAGACCGCCGAAAACACCTCGAAGCTTGCCTCTTTATGATTCAGTATGGCGTCAAAGGCCTCTTTTCCAAAGGACGCGTAGAGACCCTGATCCGCGTTCTGGGTGTTTTTGCCAATCCGGTCCGGCACGTAACTTGCCATTACCGTCCCGTCGGCGCTGTAAACCGCCATGGCCTCGATATCTTCATTAACCTTGATGGTTCGCTCAATCAGGGGCTGCAAGGCGTCAATTTGAATGTTGATCCCCACGAGGCCTATAACCTCGTTGGTTCCGTTACTGATAATGGGAACCGCGACACGGAACACGTAGGTCTGCTTGCCGTTTACCATTTGAGGTACCGGGTCCCTCAGGGTTTGCTTGCGGGCGTCGGGGCCGTTAATTAGTTCCAGGGCGTCGGGGATCTTGTCATAATTCCGGCGTTCTATCCGGCCGGAACTCCTGGTATACCAGGGGGCATAAATACCGTCGGGATTTTCCCCCGGCTGCCCCGCGTAACGGGCGTCCAGACCGTCCAGGCTGTTGGGCTTAAAAACCGCGAAGATCCCCACCAGGTTCGGCTCGGAATTCAGGGTAGCCTCCAGAAACTGGTTAAACCTGGTCCGCCGGCGTTCCGGCTCCGTTCCCTCAAAGGCGGCCATAAAGCCCGCCGTTATGTGGGCAACCCGTACATAGCCTTCTTCCCGGCCCTGGATGTACGTGGCCTGCTGTTCGGCAAGGCGGCTTGAACTCTGGAGGGCAAGGTTCAAAGCCATATTCGACGCCCGAAACAGCAGCACGACGGAGACCCCCGCCACCACCCCGATTAAAATACCCGTTACAATAATGCTTAATCTCAATCTTATCTTCATATCGTCCCTTTGGCTCTGGTCAAAAATTTAGCTTGGCGAGCCAGTTTCAAAAATTTGAGGGCTTGAAACTGCAACCCCGAATTGAGGAAAACCGCGTATTTACCGCTTTTCCAGAGGCCGCTTTAAAAACCACCGGGTTTTAAGACGGTCCCTGAGTAAATTATAGCAAAGGTTACAAAAAAAAACAAAAATGCCCCGAATTTAACACAAACGAGAAAAACCGGGCCGGACTTTAGTCCGATTTGACCGGTTTTTCCAAGAGCTTGTCCATCGAACCGAAGGTTCGCACCAACCGGGTTTTGGAACAAGCTCAAACTACAAAACAAAAGCCTTTTTTAGGATTTCCAGATCCAGTTCCGGGTATACGGGAAAGCGGGAAAGGAGATCTTTAACCCTTTCCAGGGCCTCTTTTTTGGCGTTTTCGGCAATAACATAGCGGGCTTTGCTCTTTTTGGCGGGATTTTTGCCGTCCGGCGCGGCGACGGTGTTCTTAAGCACCAAGCTGATGATCACCCCCAGTTCCTCCATCTCGGCGCCGCCCATCCCCAGGGAGGTAAGCGCCGCGGTTCCAATCCGCAGACCCGATGTATACCAGGGGCCGTTAGGATCGAAGGGCAGGCTGTTCCGGTTCAGGGTGATGTTGCACTCCTGGAGGGCGCTTTCCGCCTGGCGGCCCGTAAGACCCTGGCCCCGTACATTCACCAGGAACAGGTGGTTGTCCGTGCCGCCGGTGAGCACTTCCAGGCCGTTCTTGACGCAGGACGCCGCCAAGGCCTGGGCGTTTTCCACAATACGCCGGGCGTACTGCCGGAATTCCGGCGATCCCGCCTCCCGGAAGGCTACCGCCTTGGCGGCGATAACGTGGGGCAGGGGGCCGCCCATGGTAAGGGGACAGCCCTTGTCCAAAGCTTCGGCAAATTCCCTGGTGGAAAGAACCAGCCCCGCCCGGGGGCCCCGCAGGGTTTTGTGGGTGGTACTGGTAACCACCTGGGCCCAGGGTACCGGATCCCATTCCCCGGCGAAGACCTTCCCGGCCACCAGGCCCGCGAAGTGGGCCATGTCTACCATAAGCACCGCCCCCACGGTATCCGCTATTTCCCGCATCCGCTTAAAGTTGATCTTCCGGGGATAGGCGGAGTAGCCGGCCAGAAGGATAAGCGGTTTTACCTCTTTCGCCTGTTTTTCGATTTCATCGTAATCCAAAAGGCCCGTTTCTTTGGAGACCGAGTAACTGTATACGTCGAACATCCTGGCGGAAACATTGTAGCGGTACCCATGGGTTAAATGTCCCCCCGAGTAGTAGTCCAGGCCCAGAAGCCGCTGGTTTCCCAGTTCCGCCTTGAGTTCTTTCCACTGGGCCTCGCTTAAGTTGTAGAGGTTGATTTCACGCCCCCCATTGGCGGCCTTGTATCGTTCCAGGGCGGGATTCTCCACCCGGGTGGAAAGGATGGCCCAGTAAGCCAGGAGATTGGCGTCCGCCCCGCAGTGGGGCTGCACATTGGCGTATTCCGCGCCGAATACCCCGCGGGCCTCCGCCGCGGCCAGGGACTCCACGGCGTCCACATTTTCATTTCCCGCGTAGAACCGGTGGGCGGGCATGCCTTCGGCGTATTTATCGGTAAAAAGGTTCCCCATGGCAAGCTGAACCGCCAGGGAACAGTAGTTTTCGCTGGCGATAAGCTTGACCCGTTTCCGCTGGTTCTCCAGTTCCCTAACGATAGACGCGGCGATTTCCGGGGCTACCCGGGCAGTTTCCTCCAGGTTGCAGAGGTAGGCCAAAAGGCCGGTATTCACATTCTCCGCCCCCACGGCGGCGATATACGAGACCACAGGATTTGGGTTCATTGGTTTCTCCAAATGGGATTTAACTA
>JAITQR010000194.1 GCA_031288815.1 Treponema sp. | reverse complement strand
AACAACCTTATCCGTTCCTATATGCCCTACGGGAATGTGCTGGTGGTGGATGACCTGCAGACAAATTTGGACGTGATGACCGGCCTCCTTATGCCCTACGGCCTCAAGGTGGATACCGCCATAAGCGGGGAGGAAGCGATAGAGCGTATCCGGTCAGGAGAAATCAGATACGATGTGATATTTATGGATCATATGATGCCCGAGATGGACGGGGCCGAGGCAACGCGGAATATCAGGGACAAAATTAGTACCGATTATGCCCGGACCGTGCCCATTATCGCCCTTACCGCCAACGCCATTGCGGGAAGCCGGGAAATGTTTCTGGAAAACGGTTTTCACGATTTTATCCCCAAACCCATCGACATAAAGCGGCTGGACACGGTTCTTAATCAGTGGATCAGAGACAAACAAAGCGAGGAAACCCTGAAGGAAGCGGAAAACCGGGCGGCGGAACGGCCGCAAAGGCCGAATTCTTCCCTGGAAAATGATGCGGAGGGGAAGTGGCTTTTGGAGCATCCGGTAGAGGGAATAGATTTTGCCACGGCCCTGATACTGTACGGAAACAGCGGAGCCGCGTATATACCCATCCTCAAATCCTTTGTTTCCCACACGCCGTCGCTTCTGGAGAAAATGAATAAAGATCTGGAAACATCGCCCGCTGATTATTTGATTGAGGTTCACGGGCTCAAGGGAACCTGCAATGCCATAGGCGCGGCGGAAACAGGGGCCCTGGCCCGGGAACTGGAATTTGGGATGAAAGAGGGGAATATAAAAATGGTAAAGTCCCGGCATGGGGAACTGGTGGAAAAAGCCGGAAGACTGACGGAAGGAGTAAAGAAACTGCTTGCTGAATGGGAAGCAAGCCGGCCTTCGAAAAATAAAGAAAGACGAACGGAACCGGACCGGGAACTGTTAAAGGGATTATCGAAAGCTGCGGCAACGTTTAATTCAAATGAGACGGAGGAGATATTGGGAAACCTGGAACAGTACCATTATGAACGGGGGGAGGAACTTATTCAATGGCTGCGGGAACAGGCGGAAAATTTCGACTACGATGCCATACATAAGCGGCTGGAAGAATTTCAGGGTTTTTTCCGGTAATGGCCGGACCGGTTGCAAAACCCAGTTCGTGCGGGCCTTCGGCCGGATGCCCCGGCTCTTGCAATTTTTCGCTTTACCGGCCGCTAAATCACCGTCCCCGGATAGAGCACCGTATTTTTCGGAATCACGATAATCCCGTCAATGATGTAATAGTGGCCGTAGTTGCCGTCCACCCGGGGAATGTCATCAACCCCGATGCGGCAGCCTTCGCCGATACAGGCATTTTTGTCGATAATGGCCCCCTTGATAATGGAACCTTTACCGATTCCCACATTGGGAACCCTGTCCTCGGCGTTTTGCTGTTTTTGGGCCTCTGATTCGTAAAAGTCCGCGCCCATGCACACTACCCCGTTCAGGCTTGACCCGGACTCAATAATCGTTCTAACCCCCACAATGGAATTGGTGATCGTGGCGTTGGTGATAATGCAGCCCTCGGCGGCGATAGACTGGTTCATATTGCTAAAATTCATCTTGGAGGGGGGCAGGTTCCGCATGTGGGTATAAATGGGCATATCCTCGTCGTAAAAGTCAAACCGGGGCTTCAAAGTAGTCAGCTCCAGGTTGGCCTCATAAAAACTCCTGATCGTCCCGATATCCTCCCAATACCCGTCAAAAAGGTAGGCATTTACCTTCAGGCTGTTGATCGCCTGGGGGATAATCTCCTTACCGAAATCGGTTAGATCGTTGGCCAGACAATCCTCCATGTTTTTGGCGTTAAAGACATAGATCCCCATGGAGGCCAGGTACATATCTTCCTTGCCGTTTTTATCGGGCCGCAGTTCCGGGGGAGCCTTAAAATCGGAAATATCTTTCGTGGGCCCCGGTTTTTCCAAAAATTCGGTAATCCGGTTGTTTTTGTCCGCCCTGAGAATCCCCAGCTGGCTGGCGTCATGCCGGTTCACCGCGGTGCAGGCTATGGTGATGGCCGCGCCGGATTCCCGGTGCTTTTGCAAAAAGTCCTTCAGGTCCATCCGGTAGAGCTGATCCCCCGAGAGGATCAGGTAGTAGGCAGGATTTTGGGTACGGAAGTGGGGAAAGTTCTTGCGGACCGCGTCGGCGGTTCCCTCGTACCAGCCGGAATGTTCAAAGGTCTGTTCCGCCGCCAGAATCTCCACAAAGCCCTTGGTAAAGGTGTCAAACACATAGGTCTGGGCGATATGGAGATGCAGGGACGCGGAATTGAACTGGGTAAGGATGTAGATCCGCCGCAGATCCGCGTTGATACAGTTCGAGATAGGAATATCTACCAGACGATACTTGCCGCCAAAAGGAACCGCGGGTTTTGCCCTGGCTTGAGTCAGAGGAAACAGACGGGTGCCTTTGCCGCCGCCGAGAACGATAGATAACACCTCAGACATAAAGACCTCCTTGAAAACCCAGATATTACGAACTGGTTTCAAAATCAGTTGTTTCGAAATCGCCTCTTATGGATGAAATTATCCTCCAGTTTATTTAGTATAGGCGGGAATTCCCCATCTGTCCACTTTACGTTTCTATATTTTGCGTTTATTCTTTCGTAAGAAAGAATAAATTGCGTATGGATAGCCGAGCCGCCCTGGAACACATTCTCCACAGCCCCGAATTCGCCCCCCACATCGCGGAAAACCGGCTTATCCCCGCGGCGGAAGGCTCCTATGCGCCCTTTCCCGCCGGTCTGGACGGGCGTATAGCCGCCGCCCTGCGCAGCCGGGGCATAGAACAGGTCTACACCCACCAGGCCGAAGTCTGGGAACGGGTCAGGGAAGGCCGGAACGTGGTGGTGGTGACGCCCACGGCCTCGGGGAAAACCCTCTGCTACAACCTCCCCTGCCTCCAGGCCCTGCTGGAAGACGGCCAGGCCCGGTGCCTCTACCTTTTCCCCACCAAGGCCCTTTCCCAGGATCAGCAGGCGGAACTCAACGAAATCATCGAATCCATAGAAGGAGGGGGAAAGCCTTCCCCCTGCGGCGCACTCCGTTGCGCCGCACCCCCTTCTCCGGGGGCTCCGCCCCCAAACCCCCGGCCCCTTCTCCTCAAGGCGGCCACCTACGACGGCGACACCCCGGAAAGCCTCCGGGTGGCGGCCAGGGACACGGGACGGATCATCATCTCCAACCCCGACATGCTCCACGCGGGGATCCTCCCCAACCACCCCCGGTGGATCAAGTTCTTTTCCCGCCTGAAATACGTGGTCATCGACGAGGCCCACGCGTACCGGGGGGTCCTGGGGAGCCACGTGGCCAACGTGATCCGCCGGCTCCGGCGCGTCGCCGCCTTTTACGGGTCCAGCCCCCGGTTCATCCTCTG
>JAITQR010000075.1 GCA_031288815.1 Treponema sp. | reverse complement strand
CCGCTGCGGCTATGATACGCCGCGTCTCGAGGGCGTCGATGGTTTTCAGGGTTTCCTGTAACTCGTATTCCAGATCGTCTACCCGGGATTCGGTAAGTTCCCGCATCATCCGCTCTTCTTTGTCCTTGAGGCCCTGGGCGATTTCCCCGCGCCTGGCTGCGTAGTATTCGTCAATCTGGGTAAGCACGGCGGCGTTTTCAGATTCGGAGCCAAGGCCCCGGACATAATTCTTATAGGCATCCAGTTTTTTCTTTTCTTCTTCCAGGTTTATCAGCGCGAAAGGGTCTGCCGACTGTTCCGCCCGGAACCGCTTCCATGTGTCCGCCCACGCCTCTTTCCATCCGGCGGCCGCGCGGTCAATCTCGCTCAGAGGCCCGCCGGCTTCTTTGGTCGGTTTCTCAAGATCGGCCGTGAGAGTCCATATGATCTCCTGGAGCCTGGACGCTTCGCCGCCGCCGAGATTGGGATCGCTTAAATACTTTCCGGCTGCGGCAAGCTGCTCATGAATCCTTTGGATTTTAGAAGCCTGGGTACCGGAAAACATTGAATCAATAAAAGCCGTGCGCCGTTCTCCGAGGGTTTTATACAACGCCGCGAGTTGCGCGGCTTCGGCTTCAACGTCCGGGGTGACTATTCTGAACGGTACGTTGTTTTTGGCATTTAATTGTTCAATTTGATACCGTATTTGTTCATCCGTCATGTTCGCGAGGGCTCGTGCGTACCGGTCAAGCGCGGCGGCGGATTCGTCAACGGCGTCTTTCTGCTGCCGTTGTTGCAGGGCAAAGTTTTCCGCTTCCTTCGCGGCCTCCTGTTGTTTTGAGGCGCATATAGTATAGGCCGCGGCGGCGACGCCCACGGCGACAGTAGCGGCCATCACCACCGGATTCAGGACGCCCGCGGCGAGGTTGAGTTTCATCTGCGCGGCGAAGGCGGCGGCGGCCTTCACGGCCATGGCGGCCGGCAGCCCGGTAACCGTTACCAGAGCGCCGGCGAATACGCCTTTGGCGATGGGGCTTTCGTTGACGGCGCCGGTTATGGCGGTCAGGGTTTCCAAAACCTGTATCGCCGCGGGGAGGAGCATGTCCCCGAAGGAGGCGGCAAGGGAATTGACCGCTTCCGTAAGCCCTTCCCGCATGGCGGCCAGGCTTCGGGAGTACTGCTCCATCCCGCCGAAGTATTGCCCCCCTTCGGCGGCAAGATCGCTCAGGGCGGCGGAGAAATCCTCAAACCCGACTTTGCCCTGGCTTACCATCTCGGCAACCTTGTCCTTGAGAACGCCGAAGCGTTCTCCCAGGGCGGTCAGGATGGGAACGCCTTGGTTAAGGTAGGTGTTGAGGACTTCCATATCCACCTTGCCCCTGGCGGCGGCTTTACCGAAGGCGGTGACGTAGCTTGTAAAGTTCTGGGAATTCCCCTGGGAGAGGTCACCGAATTTGGTAAGCCGGTTTTGGAGGTCCTCCAGGGGGACCTTGGCGGCGAGCAGTACCTTTGTCGCCTGGGTGAGGGCGTCCAGGGAAAAGGGCGTTTTGTCGTTAAAGGCCTTAATCCGGTTAAAGAGGCCCGCCCCGGCCTCCATGTCCCCCGGAAGGATGCCGAACTCATTCCGGGCGGTACGGAAGGTATCGGCGGTGGAGAGGGCGAAGGCTCCCACATCCTTAATCGCGTCAAGCGCCCTGGCCGGGGCGGCAACCTGGGCCAGGGAACCCAGGGCGTTTTTAAGCTCCCCGAAGGAGTTGACGTTACTTCCGACCGCCCGGTCCAGGGTATCGGCCTCTTTACCCGGCCGCTTATACTCCCCGATGAGTTTTTTAACCTCTTCGCTTTGCGGCTCGAACCCTTTGGTTACCAGGTCTACCGCGGCGGCCTTCACCCGGGCCTGGGCCTGCCGCAGTTCCCCGCTTGACGCCCCGAAGAGTTTCATCGAGGCCGCCGCCTTCTCCGCCGCGGCCCGGGTCTCCCCGAAGGTCCGTTTGATAGCCGCGCCGTCGGATTCGGAGAGTTTCCGCGCCTCCCCGGCAAGGGACCGCATCTCCCCCGTGAGGGAGGACACCGCCTGAAGAGCCTCGCCGGCGGCTATACGGATTTGTAACTCCAGGGTCTTCTTATCGTCGGCCATGCTTACGGACGTCCTCTTCTTTCAGGCGCGCGCTCTCCCGTTCCTCTTCGTCAACGCGCCATTTTTCCACCGTCAGCACGGACAAGGCTTGAGCTATCCATGCCGGCTGTTCCGCCCATCCGCCCGCGAAGGGGAGGCAGCCGAGATTTTCCGACACGCAGAAAACCTCCATCATCGTATAAAACTCCCCGGTGATATATGACGCCGCTTCGCGTGTCCGGATGAAAATGTCCTCCCCGCGTTCGTCTTTGGCCCGGGTGTTCCACAGAGGGTCCCTCCCCGGAATGGTCCGGGCTCTCTGCTTACCGGCGCGGTCCTTTTCCCCGCCCCCTCCGTAGGAGCAGTTGGCGATAGAGATGAGCATCTCGTTGAGAGTAGTAATATTATCCTTCTCGATGACGATCTCCATGTGATCGATAGTGCCGTCCGTACCGGCGATACCCTTTGCCTGGGGTTTCTTCCGGCAGCGATTTTTGATCGCCACCGTGGGCGTCCGGTACCGGACCGAAATCGGGTCGATGCCGGTGAGCCGTCCCGATGCGTCATAGGACTGGGCGCTGCCCGACTGTCCCCCCAGGG
>JAITQR010000305.1 GCA_031288815.1 Treponema sp. | reverse complement strand
AAAGCCCTCCGGAAAATCCTATTGGATAGTATATTTGTAACTATTCAGTCGTAGTGCGATTTTAGAACTCTTCTTGCTCTCTAATGCTTTAACCCCCGCAGACGACTGAATAGTTACGTATATTTTAACATGCATTATAACAGTTTAGGCGTAGTCTTATTCCCTTCCTTATTTCCAATGTATCCGGTGGGAACTATTTTGCCAACTGCTTAAGTAAACGCATATGGACTTTAGTCCGGTTTGACCGGTTTTTCGAAGAGCTTGTCCATCGAACCGAAGGTTCGCACTAACCGAGTTTTGGAACAAGCTCAATTAACAATGAAAGAGCATGGAGCCTTGCGCCATTGCTCATTGCCTACCCGGTTATGCCGGTACTCTTAAGATGGATACCCAGCTTTTTATCCTGGATCTTGATATGATTTATCAGCCAGTCATAGATTTTTTTCCGAACCTCTTCCGCAAGCTCTTTGGACGCCCCCTCCAGTATCAGGCGGTGGGAGAATTCCTTGACCACTTCTTTAAAGCCGTCGTGGAGCTTCTTGTGATTCGGAAAATCAGGGTACTTGTATTTCTGCTGTATTTGTTCTTCATCGAAAAAATGCTTGATGGTATAATTATTAAGAAAATCCATGCTTTTTCTGAGCTGATCGCCTGTATGATCCCCCTCGAAATTATCAATCAACTCGCAAATAGCCTCAAAAAGCTGTTTGTGCTGGTTGTCAATGGGTTCATATCCAACTTCAAGAGAACTGTCCCATTTGTGTTCCATGACGCGCCCCCTAATCAGGCTCAAACCTGGTGAATACCAGAAAGCAGATTCCCTGGTCGGGCAACCCGGATTCGAACCGGGGACCCCAAGTCCCCCAGACTTGTACGCTAAACCAACTGCGCTATTGCCCGGCCAGGGAATCTGTTTTAAGTTCATAGCATAAGACCGGATTTTTGTCAAGTGGGATGCGCCACCCGGGGCATCAGTGTTTACTTTTTTCGACCGCCAGAATCCTCTTACAACCGCAATATTTACGAAGAAGAATCTAACCAGGAAGTCGAAAAAGTCAAAAAAGGATCGTAACTATTCAGTCGCAGCTTGGTTTCAAAACTTTTCTTGTTCTCTAATGCATTAACAAAGGGGGCTACCACCCCCTTTCGCTCCCAATCGGCTCATTGAGGGGCCATTAGCCCCTTCATTCCGCCGATTTTCGCTATCCCCCGCAGGCGACTGAATAGTTACAAAGGATCTATAAAACGACTTATTTCCTTACTTCTTTGACTTCTTCGACTTTGCGGTGAAATCTCTTATATCCGGTTCTTTAGTCGTAACAGCCTACCGGTATTCTTCCCAGGCTTTTATTTCCAGGGCCGCCCCGCCGCCGCCCTTCTGCCGGACAAGAGCCATGGCGTCGATAAATTCCCTGGCCACCTTGATATTGGTAAAAAGGGGGATGTCGTAGTCCACCGCCAAGCGGCGGATGAGGTAGTCATTCCTGAGCTCCGTTTCCCGGTTGTTCTTGGGTATGTTGATGATGAGATCCACTTCCCGGCGCCTGATGAAGCCGGCTATGTTGGGTTCCCGGGATTCCAGGGGCCAGTTGAGGGCTTTGACAGGAATGCCCCGGCCGGAAAGAAACTTGGCGGTTCCCCTGGAGGCGTAGAGTTCATAGCCCATTTCCACGAGTTTCCCGGCGGAATCCAAAAAGTTGAGCTTGTCCTCGATGGGCCCGGTGGAAAGGAGGATTCGTTTTTTGGGAATCCTGTAGCCCACGGAAAGCAGGCTCTTGAGGAAGGCGTCGGAAAGATCGCTCCCTATGCAGCCCACTTCGCCGGTGGAGGCCATTTCCACGCCGCTTACCGGGTCGGCCCCGTGGAGCCGGGAGTAGGAGAACTGGGCCGCCTTGACCCCCACCCAGGGAAGATCCAGGGCCGAGTTTTGGGCTTTCTCCACCTTTTCATCCAGCATGGCCCTGACGGCCATGTCGATCATGTTGACCCGGCTTATCTTGGAACAGAAGGGGAAACTCCGGCTGGAGCGGAGGTTACATTCGATAACCCTCACCCGGTTGCGCTGGGCCAGGAACTGGATGTTAAAAGGCCCGGTGATGTCCAGGGCCTCGGCTATCCGGGCGCTGATCCGGCGGATCTTCCGTATGGTCTCGATGTAGAGCCGCTGGGCCGGCAGAACTACCGTGGCGTCCCCGGAGTGAACCCCGGCGTTTTCGATATGCTCGGTGATGGCGTCGAAGAGAATTTCCCCCCGCCGGGCGACGGCGTCGATTTCAATCTCCTTGGAATTTTCGATGAACTTGGAGATCACCACCGGATGTTCCGGCGAAACATCCGCCGCCAGCCTCAGGGATTTTTCAAGGCTTTCGTCGTCCCAGGCCACGTTCATGGCGGCCCCGGAAAGCACATAGCTGGGCCGGATCAGAACCGGGTAGCCCGCCTGGGCCGCGAAGGCCCTGGCCGAATCCGTATCGGTAAGCTCTTTCCATTCGGGCTGTTCTATGCCCAGGCTGTCAAGGAGGGCGGAGAATTTGTTCCTGTCCTCGGCCATGTCGATGGACGCCGGACTTGTCCCGTAGATAAGGGCCCCGGCGGCGTAAAGCCCGGTGGCCAGGTTATTGGGGATCTGCCCGCCCATGGAGAGGATGATGCCGCCGGGCCTTTCCCGCTCGTAAATGTCCAGGACCCGCTCCAGGCTGAGTTCCTCAAAGTAGAGCCTGTCGCACATGTCGTAATCGGTGGAGACCGTTTCGGGGTTGCAGTTGACCATGATGGAATAACGGCCCAGGGCGCGGGCGGTTTCCACCGCGTTGACGCAGCACCAGTCGAATTCCACGCTGCTCCCGATACGGTAAGCGCCGGAACCCAGGACCATGACCCCCCGGCCCGAGGGCGTCACATCGTCGCCGCCGCCCGTCCCCGCGGCGCCGTAGGTCATGTAGAGGTAATTGGTCTTTGCGGGGTATTCCGCCGCCAGGGTGTCTATCTGCTTAACCGCCGGCCTTATCCGGTACTCCTCCCGCAGGGAACGGATCTCGGCTTCCGTCATGCCTAGAAATTCGCCAATCCGCCCGTCGGAAAAGCCGAGCCCCTTTGCCCTGGCCAATAAAGAAGGAGGAAGGAGAGTGGAGGGCTGAGAGGTTTTTAGAGCACGGAGTTCTTCTTCGGTTTTCAGGACGTTGGCGATTTTGTACAAAAACCACTTGTCGATTTTGGTGAGCCGGTGGATCTTCTCCACGGACCAGCCTTCCCTGAGGGCCCTGTAGATGATGAAGACGCGCCTGTCCGTGGGCTTTTGCAGGGCTTCCCGCATGTTGTCCCGCCCCTTGCCGCAGAGGCTGTCGTCGTCCGCCAGCCCCGGCGCGCCTATGCCCGTCATCCTCAGGGCCTTCTGCAGGGCCTCCTCAAAGCTTCGGCCTATGGACATGACTTCCCCTACGGATTTCATTTCCGATCCGATCCGGACATCCACGTTTTTGAATTTGGCCAGGTCCCAGCGGGGCGCTTTGACCACCACGTAATCCAGGGCGGGTTCAAAGCAGGATTTTGTTACCCTGGTGATCCGGTTTTCAATATCCGTGAGGGAATAGCCCAGGGCGAGTTTCGCCGCCACAAAGGCCAGGGGATAGCCCGTGGCTTTGGAGGCCAGGGCCGAAGACCGGGAAAGCCGGGCGTTTACCTCGATGACCCGGTAATCCTCGGAGGAAGGGTCCAGGGCGTACTGGATGTTACATTCCCCGACTATACCCAGGTGGCGTATCACCTCGATGGCTATGCGCCGCAGCTTGTGGTACTCCGAATCCGTGAGGGTCTGGGACGGGGCGGTTACGATGCTCTCCCCGGTGTGAATCCCCAGGGGATCGAAGTTTTCCATATTACAGACGGTGATACAGTTGTCGTAAACGTCCCTGACCACCTCGTACTCGATTTCTTTCCAGCCGCCGAGCCATTCCTCCACCAATACCTGGGGGGGAGATCCCGTTTCGCTGGGCCTGGCGAAGGCCCTCTCGCAACGCCGGCGCAGCTCTTCCCCATTCCGGCAGATCCCGGAGCCAGAGCCGCCCAGCGCATAGGCCGCGCGGACCATCACGGGGTAGCCGATTGCCCGCGCCGCTTCGAGCGCCGCCGCCGCCGTGGTAACCGCCGCGCTCCGGGGGGTCAGGACGCCGATTTCGCCCAAGCGTTTTACAAAGAGTTCCCGGTCTTCGGTATCCCTGATGGACTTGACCGGCGTTCCCAGAACCTTAACCCCGTATTTATAGAGGGTTCCGTCCTGATCCAGGGCCACCCCGCAGTTGAGGGCGGTCTGCCCCCCGAAGGAGAGGAGGAGGCCGCCGGGTTTTTCTTTCTCGATTACCTGCCTCACGTATTCGGGGGTAACCGGCAGAAAGTACGTGGCGTCCGCCATGCCTTCGCTGGTCTGGATGGTAGCGATGTTGGGGTTGATGAGGAC